>JBCCLN010000068.1:0-17016 GCA_039026865.1 Bacteroidota bacterium
ACGTAATTTACTGATCATAAATGAGGCTTTTGAAATTTTGAGTAACGAAGCATCAGGCCAAAAAGCGGGTTTTTCAAAGGATACTAACATTCAATACTGAATAATTTTTGATTCCTCAAATTTGGGAAACGATATTGTCTTCTCATTCAAAATCAATAACCTTCTCTCAATGTATTACCTCATCTCGATGGATAACACCCGAATTTTGGGTTAGATTACTTTACCCATTTCTCTACATGTAAGGATTTATCACGATGATATAATTCAAAAGTTAGAGGTTGGAATACATCGCCTTCTTCCATGGATTTGATCGCCATGATTTCTTCAATGGTTTCTGGTGTTGGTTGTGTCCATTGATTTTGAGTGATAAAAATCCTATAAATACGGTTAGTAGAAAATTTTTTACAGTCGTAGCCAGGAGGTATTCTCAAAGCTTCCTTGATGCTATCTTGAGATGCACCGATAAAGCAATGAATAGAATCCTTATTAATCCATTGGTCCTGGTAAACAACTGTGGTTAGCTTTCCTTTTAACGTTTCATTTTCTAGATCGATGGTGGCACTGTCCATTTTTGTGCGAAAAATTTTATGATCATTCGGAATATAGTATTCCTTTCCGATGACCGTTCTTGTAGCACCATTAAAAAAATAAACCTTTACGGGATCAAAACCATCAAGGAGGTAATAAATACCACCTGAGACAATAATTAAACCTATCACGATGATTCCCCAGTAGATTGACCGTGCGTTTTTCATACTACATTGGCCACTTCTTTATATTGTATTCGATGAAGCTGAGCATAATATCCATCTTGCTCTAAAAGCTTGTTATGTGTGCCTTTTTCTACGATTTGACCTTTATCGAGCACTAAAATTTGATTCGCATTTTGAATGGTAGAAAGTCTATGCGCAATAACAATGGATGTACGACCATGCATCAATTTCTGAATAGCCTTTTGTATCAATTCCTCTGTCTCTGTATCCACTGACGAGGTGGCTTCATCTAATACAATGATCTTTGGATCGTAGACCAACGCACGCACAAATGAAATAAGCTGCCTTTGCCCTACTGATAGTGTGGAGCCTCTCTCCATAACATTATAATCAAACCCTCCCGGCAGTTTTTCGATGAATGGCAAAGCACCTACAAGTTCGGCTGCCTTCACTACTTTTTCTCTTGGGATATCAGAATTTTTAAGCGTTATATTATTGTAAATAGAATCAGAAAAGAGGAAAACATCCTGAAGCACCACCGCAATCTGGCTTCTCAGACTTCCAAGGTCATACTCTCTGATATCGGTTCCTTCCAAATAGATATTCCCTTCGTTGATTTCATAAAATCGATTCAAAAGATTAACGATGGAAGTTTTGCCTGCCCCTGTTGCTCCTACTAAAGCGATTACCTCCCCTTGTTTTGCTCGAAAAGAGATATCTTTTAGTACCCAGTCTTCATCCCTGTAGGCAAACCATACTTTTTCGAACACCACATTTCCTTTGACATATGTAGGTTTAAAGGAGCCATTATCAGTGATATATTCGGTACTATCTAATAAATCTAAAATCCGCTTGGAGGAAACTACTCCCATTTGTAAAATATTAAACCGATCAGCAATCATACGAATAGGACGGAAAAGCATTTGAATGTATAAAATGAAAGCAATTAACATTCCCGGCTCTATACTTTTTTGTATCATCTGTGCTCCACCATACCAGACAATCAGCCCTATCGCCCCTGCCTGAATGACCTCTGCAATTGGGAAGTAAATCGCATAATAAAATACTGAATTGATATTGGCTTTGCGATGTTCTTTATTTATTTCTTTGAATTTCTCCATCTCTCGCTTTTCACTATTGAAGATTTGCACGATGTTCATGCCAGTGATATGCTCTTGAACAAAAGAATTTAGATTAGAAACAGCCGTCCTTACTTCATTAAAAGCAACTTTGATTTTTTCTTTGAAAACATAGGTCGCTAAGATCAAAATAGGAAGAAGGGATAAACTTACCAATGTTAGCGTCCAATCCATCCACAGCATGAATCCCAGAATAACTAATAATTGTAAAATATCTGCAATGATGCCGGCAATACCTGTGCTAAATACCTCTGCCAGTGTTTCGATATCTGAAACATTTCTTGTAACAAGCCGTCCAATAGGCGTCTTATCAAAGAATTTGAGTTTCAATGCTTGGATATGTTTGAAAAGCTTGATTCGTATATCTTTAATAATATGCTGGCCTAACCAACCAGAATAGAATGTATGGAGGTATTGGACAATGGCTTGACCCATCAAAAGACCTATCAAAATAAGTATTGTATTGACAAGTCCGAGATAGTCTCCATGTGCTACTTGATTGTCAATGGTTTTTTGAATAAGTAATGGTCTTATCGGTCCTAAAGCACTAAGAGCAATGGTTAAGAAAACCAGAAAATAAAAAACTCTCTTGTAAGGTTTAGCGAAGACAAAAAGGCGACTGATGATATTAAGGTCAACGATATTTCCACTGGGTTTTTCTTTTTCCAAAACGCTAATTTTAATAATTTACTAGTTTAAGTATATTTCTACAGGGTATTTCACTTCTTGAAAAAAAAGTCCTTCTGCTGGAACTGCCCTTCCGGCTTTTTTCCGGTCATTGCTTTCTAAAATTTTTTTGAATTCAACTAATGAAGTCTTTCCTGTTCCAACATCAATTAGCGTCCCAACGATCGTCCTTACCATCCCTCTAAGGAACCTATTTCCTTTAATCATAAACAAATGATTTCCATCTTCTTTCGACCAGTTAGCTTCATAGATGTCACAGTTAAAATGATTGACCTCCGTATGAACCCTACTAAAGCACTCAAAGTTCTTCCAGTTTTTGATTATTTCACATGCGCTATCTATTGCTCCTATGTCTATGCGAGAGTTGAAGTAATAGGAAATGCCTTCTCTAAAAGGATCTTTTCTCTGATGAAGTTGATAGCGATATTTTCTTGATATCGCAGAAAATCTGGCATCTGATTCTTTAGAAACTTCAAGAATACTATTAATTGCTATGTCTTGAGGCAGAAATGAATTGAGTTTTCGGGTTAGCTGTTTTGTGTCGATTGAATCCTCGTCAAAGTGAGCTATTTGTTGAATAGCGTGTACTCCTGCATCGGTTCTCCCACTTCCTGTAATAGGTGTTTCTTTTTTTAGTAGGAGCCTCAAGGCTTTTTCTATCTCCCCCTGTATAGTGATGCTGTTTGACTGAGTCTGCCAACCACTGTATTTTGTCCCCCGATAGGTGATATCCATGAAATATCTCACCTGACAAATTTGCCGTATTCATTCGATTTGATGACTAATTCATCTCATATTTGTAGCCGGAAGCTGATTTAATCAATATGATGTTATCTTAACTAAAATACCTGTTCAATCCACAAATAAGAATCTTATGCTTCAAAGAATTCAGACCATCTTCATGACCCTTGCGGCTCTTGCTATGATTTTCGTTCTTTTCTTCCCTATTTGGGAAAAGTCTGATCAGGATTTTGAAGATGAAAACAGAGAATATGCAATCATGAATGCATTTGAACTGCGGTATGAGCTCAGAAATAGGGAGAATGAACCTAAGGAGCTATTAGGTACTCAATCCACAATACTTATTTCTGTTGGTGCAATCTTAAGCGCCTTGGTAATGCTTTTCTCTATTACCCGCTATAAAAGCCGTAAAACACAGGTGAAGCTCAATGCACTTTTTTCATTGCTGTCAGCTGCAACATTTGTGGGCATTTATATTTATATCGGCAAAGCCAACGCACTATTTAGTCCTGAGATTTTTGGAACGTTCCTTATTGGTTTTTATCTCCCAATCGTGGCGATGCTTAACAACTTTATTGCCAATCGTTTTATCCGAAAAGACGAAGCACTGGTGAGAAGTGCAGATAGAATTAGATAATCTTTAAATCACAGGGCTCTATTAGAATCCTTTGAAAAAACCACCTTTTGGCCCAACTCTTCGTTACTCAAAATTTCAAAACCCTCATTTACGACCAATAACTACGTTTTTGAAATTCCGAAAGCCTCGATTTGAACCCGAAATCCAGTTTTGCAAAGGATACTATTGTTCTAATTTTTATTGAGAAGTTTAGATTGGATTAAAGTCTGCACTGCTATTAAGAAGTAAAGTGTCTACTTCAATTTGAAATAATTAGGCTTTAGTTAGAAGTAACTAAGCAAGAGTATTTTAATAGTGGACCCTATTATTTAAGATTTTAGCGAAAAGTTTAAATAAGAATACTCTTTATTTAAGATTTTAGCATAAAATTTAAATAAGAATACTCTTTATTTAGGTTTTTTAAGTATAAAGTTTTTAAACGATAGATGCTTTTTATTGAGGCTTAAATTTTCGTGAAAGATTTCGTTTCTGGCAGATACATTAACCAAGGCTCCTACCGAAGTTTTCAACCTGAAAAAATTCATCGTGAATGGAGTATTGAAAATATGGAGCTATTGAACCTTCTTAGTCAAGCTGATAGGCATTTAGGGAGGCTTGATATGTATTCAGAATATATTCCGAACATTGATTTATTCATTAGCATGCACGTAATTAAAGAAGCAACTAAATCTAGTAGAATTGAGGGCACAAAAACCAATATTGAAGAAGCACTATTGGACAAAGAAGATATTTCTGAAGAAAAAAGGGATGATTGGGAAGAAGTTCAAAACTATATTCAAGCGTTAAATCAAGCCATTGATAACTTGGAGAAATTACCTTTCTCTTCCAGGTTAATAAAGCAAACTCATAAAATATTATTATCTGGTGTAAGGGGAAAACACAAACTACCAGGAGAATATAGGACGAGTCAAAATTGGATTGGTGGGGCTAGTATTTCAGACGCCACGTTCGTTCCCCCCATACATTCTTTAATTGATGAATACATGAGTGACTTGGAATATTTTGTCCACAGTGACAAATTCTATTTTCCTGAATTACTCAAAATCGCTTTGATTCACTACCAGTTTGAAACCGTGCATCCATTTTTAGATGGAAATGGACGAGTAGGACGGCTAATGATAACATTGTATTTAGTCGAAAAGGGAGTCTTGAAGAAGCCTACACTTTATTTATCTGATTTTTTCGAGAGAAACAGAACGCTTTATTATGAGAATTTGATGAGCGTTCGTGAAAAAAATGATATTTCTCAATGGTTTAAATTTTTTTTGGCTGGGGTAATTGAAACTGCAAAAAGCAGTATCCGCACTTTCGATCACCTGTTAAGGTTACAAAAGGATATTGAATCCAGGATTCAAGGACTAGGTAGTAGATCTCATAACGCAAATTTGATCATTCAAAACCTGTATGAAAACCCGGTTATTCATGCACAAAAAGCTAAAGAGCTAACACACCTCTCTTTGCCAACGATTTACAAGTTGATAGAAGACTTAGAAAAGATGGATATACTGAATGAAGTAACTGGGAGCAAAAGAGGTAAAGTATATTTTTTTCAAGAGTATATAAACCTATTTACAGAAGAAAACTAGCCTGCCAACCTGTCAGCTTTCCCGCTCTGGAATAAGATTTGATAAATTATTTCTCATTAATCAAAAACTGTAAAAAATGACTGAGAAAGGTACCATATCTATACACACGGAAAACATTTTCCCAATTATCAAAAAATTCCTTTATTCTGACCATGAAATCTTCCTCCGTGAATTGGTCTCCAACGCAGTGGATGCTTCACAAAAAATCAAACAACTCGCTTCTCTAGGCGAATACACCGGAGAACTTGGCGATTTAATTGTAGAAGTGTCATTTGATAAAAAGAAAAAAACTATTACTATTTCTGATAATGGAATTGGAATGACCTCCGATGAAATCAAAAAATATATCAACCAGATTGCTTTCTCCGGTGCAACAGAGTTTTTAGAAAAATACAAGGACAAAGCAGATAACCAGCAGATCATCGGTCATTTTGGTCTTGGATTTTACTCTGCCTTCATGGTGGCAAAAAAGGTAGAAATTGATACGCTCTCCTATCAGGAAGGCGCTGAGCCCGCTAAATGGATAGGTAAAGGAGATACTGATTTTGAAATCGAAGAAGGAAAGCGAAAAACCAGAGGAACGGATATCACTCTTTATGTTGATGATGATTCAGAAGAATTTTTAGAGGAGCGTAGGTTGCAAGGTATCTTGTCTAAATATTCGAAATTCTTACCCATTACCATAAAATTTGGACAAAAAGATAAAAGTGTAGAAGACGGCAAAGACAAAGACGGCAATACTAAGTATAAGACCATTAAAGTTGACAATATCATCAACGATGTGGAGCCGATCTGGACTAAATCTCCTAATGATCTGAAGGATGAAGATTATTTATCGTTTTACAAAACATTATATCCGTTTAGTGAAGATCCACTTTTTTGGATCCATTTGAATGTAGATTATCCGTTTAACTTAACGGGTGTTCTGTATTTTCCTAAATTGAAAAAAGACTTTGAAATCCAGAAAAACAAAATCCAGCTCTATTCAAGACAAGTTTTCATCACAGATGAGGTAAAGGATGTGGTACCTGAGTTTTTACAGTTATTACATGGAGTGATTGATTCACCTGATATCCCATTAAATGTGTCTAGGAGCTATTTACAATCAGACTCCAACGTGAAAAAGATCAACGGGTACATCACTAAAAAAGTGGCTGATAAACTTGGTGACTTATTTAAAAACGATCGTGAAGGATACGAAAAGAAATGGAATGATATAGGCGTATTTGTAAAATACGGAATGATTTCTGAGCAAAAGTTTGATGAGAAAGCTAAAGATTTTGCCTTGGTAAAAAACCTTGAAAACAAATATTTTACCATAGAAGAATATAAAAAGCACATTGAGACGAACCAGACAAACAAAGATAAGAACGTAATAGTGCTCTACACTACCGACGAAAGACAACAACATGGCTATATAGAAACCGCCAAGAAAAGAAGTTACGATATAATTGATCTTAGTGGACAAATAGATTCGCACTTTATCGGTCACCTGGAGCAAAAAGATGAGAAGTTCCGGCTGCAGCGGGTCGATGCTGACGTGATTGACAAATTGATTGACAAGGACGAAAAGAAAGAGTCGGTGCTTTCAGATAAGGAAAAAGACACCCTGAAAGAAGTTTTCGAAAAAGCGATCGATAACAAAAGCAACTCAGTTAGCATAGAGCCTATGGCTACCGATGATTTGCCGGTTACTGTCACCTTACCTGAATTTATGAGACGGATGCAAGATATGCAGTCAAGCGGAGGTGGTGGGCCGATGATGTTTGGTGAAATGCCGCTAAACTTAACAGTGGCGGTTAATGCAAATCATGCAATGTCTAAAAAGATCCTGGAAGCAGAATCTGATGATGACAAGCAAAAATTCGCCAAGCAAGCTTACGATCTGGCATTATTGGCGCAAGGAATGTTGATGGGTAAAGATTTGACAAACTTCATCAACCGAAGCATAGGGCTGAATCTAGGTTAGGCAGAGCAGCAAACATTAATATTCACAAAACCTCACTTGATCAGGTGAGGTTTTTTTGCATGAAGACCTCTCGGTGAGTAGGTCTTGATATAATAACCTTTCCTATAACCTGGGAAGTTTCCACAGCCACACTAATGCCGTCGTCTTCATGAGGATGATTAAATAACTCTACTGATTCGTATTTGGCTTGGTAAACAGATTAAAGAGTTAAGCATTAAAGCATCCTCAAGACAAAGTCTTTGATCTCTCAGAGGCTCTTGTTGATTCTTGATGATTACCTTAACCCTCATTATTCACCACAACTAGTGGCGGGATTTTGGTACTTAGATGATTATAAAAGATAACCGACCTACTGGAGTAATTAGGGGAATCCAAATTGGTAGTATTCTGATCCGATAGGGCCATATGCTTAGCGAAAAAAAGTGAAGATTCGCTTAAAAAAAATGGATGTTAAAAATCTTTTGACGAAAAATCCAAGAAAACTGATTTTTGGTTTTCTTCTTCCTACCATCGCAGGACAGATAATTTTTGCCATCAGCCGTACGGCTGAAAAAGTCTTTTTGGGACAAACTTTAGGCAATGAAGCAATTGCAGCTGTGGGTATTACTTTTCCGCTTTTTACCATCATCATCGCTTTTAGTATGTGGATTCGCATCGGCGCGGGCGCATCCATATCACTGGCATTGGGAAAGAAGGATATTGACCGTGCTGAAAGAGTACTAGGGACTGCCATATGGTTATTGACCGCTGCATCGATCGTAATCATTGTTCTGGTATTGACTTTCCTGGAAGACATTCTGTTGAACATTGGCGCTAATAAAGATATTCTTCCTATGTCTATACTTTATATGCAGGTGACAACAGCAGGATTAATTATAAATTTCTACGCCTTTGGGGTAAGCCATTTAATACGGGCGGAAGGCAGTCCGCTAAAAGGCATGTGGCTGTTGGTAGCCGGAGCGCTGGTGAATGTTGTACTAAGTTTCGTGTTCATCAAAAAATTGGAATGGGGAATTTTTGGTGCCGCATTAGCTCCTGTATCGGGTAATGTCGTTAGCATGATACTTATCTTCCATCACTTGCTCAAAGAGCAAAAGAGCAACCTTAGATTGCGGCGGAAGTATATTAAATTGGACCTGATCCACCTAAAATCAATTGCTGAAATAGGCGTTTCTGCCTTTATCATGATGGCCGGAGGTAGTGTGATTGGAATGATAGCCAATGCCATTCTCATCCGTTTGGGAGGAGTAACATATGTGGGTATTATGGGTGGGATTACCTATACTTTTTTATTCATTCAAATCATCATCACCGGGTTATGTTATGGATTCCAACCTTTGTTTGGTTACAGCTACGGTAATAGTGACACTATCCGATTGAGGCTTTACTTAAGAAATGCATTGCTTTTAGGAACGCTATGTTCGCTAGTAGCATTCTTATTTATTTTTATCTCTCCGGATCGGGCGGTTGCTTTTTTTTCCCAAGGGAACTCTTCATATGCAGAGGTAGCTATCCCGATAATGAAACAGTACTTTATGGCCCTTCCTGTAGTGGGGTTTAACATGCTAGGAGCTTACTTTTTTCAAAGCATCGGCAAGGCAGGAAAAGCTATTTTTCTGTTTGGAGTTCAGAAGGTGACGCTTGCCTTAGGAATTTTGGTTTTATCAAACTATCTACAAGTGGATGGCGTGTTTTTATCTTTCCCGATCGCAGAATTTGTGTTATTCGTAACCATGGTCTTTGTGCTCTATTTTGAACTGAGAAGCGTCTTTACAGCCGTCCCTAAACTTGCAAAGCAATGAAATATGAGAGTTTTTTTTGAAAAAGAACGTGCACTGGTTTATGACAATTTTATCAGCAAATGGATGCCCGGATACCATACATTTATGTCTATGCTACCTTTTGTTTTACTGCGAGAAAAGGCAGCAATTTACAAAGTGTTGATTGCGGGTTGTGGCACGGGAAATGAGTTGCTGGCCTTGAATGGGCAACATCCTGATTGGCGTCTCACAGGCATAGACCCCTCGGCAGGGATGATTGAAATTGGGCTTCAGAAAACCGGTAATCTAAAGAATATTGAAATGCTAGTTGGCACCATAGATCAGCTACCCAAAGATGTGCTGTATGATGCCGGAGTGCTCAGTCTGGTACTTCATTTCCTCTCTGACGATGGGAGTAAACAAAAATTGCTGCAAGAGGTCGTTGATCGATTGCATCCTAAAGCGTCATTAGTATTATGCGATGTGTTTGGCACAAAAGATGAGTTAAATCGCAATCTTGATCTTTTGTCTTATATTGTAACAGAAGGAGAAGCTATTACACCAGAAATACAATCCCGCCTGGACAGAATTGCCACTGAATTTCACTACATCCCTGAAGAAAGATTGGAGATATTATTTAAAGAAGTGGGATTATCCTCGCCTCAACGCTTTTTTCAATCTACTATCTATGGTGGTTGGATCGCTACAAAAAGATGACATAAGATAATGAGAGGTTTTACTTTAGAAGTGCGCTTGGAGAACAACCAAAGAATTTTTTAAATCCTCGACTAAAGTGTTCGGGATATTCATATCCGGCTTTGTATCCAATCTCTGCAATGGTCATATTCCCTTCAAGGATTCTTTCTTTCGCCTCATTCATCCTAAGCGCATGCAGGTATGTTTTTGGAGGTTTTCCGTATATCTGACGAAAAAGCGACTTCAGCTTGGTAGCATTCATTCCCACAGAGCGTGAGAGTTCACTGATAGTAATCCCGGCATTCTTTTCATCGATAAGTTCAATTCTGGCTCTTTCTAACCGATCCTTATCCATAGAGCTAACACGGATACCTGTTTCAATGGAAGATTCGATGTTTTCCAGTTGAGCAGCAAGCAATTCTATCACCAAGGCTTTGATTTTGAGTGGATTGCCTTTTATAGCCATCTGATTGGATAACTTCAGCACAAGATGGCGTATTTCAGAAGATAAGATTCTGTTTTTCTCTTTCGCCAGGCAAGGGTGCTCCTTGTAAATAGCTTCGCAAAAATCGTCCTGGGAATAACTTCCCGATTCCTCTATCAGATGGATGAAATACTCCGGTTTGAAATAGACCACAGTAGACTGATGACGAGTGCCTTTGGGAAGGAATAGTTTGTTCGTGTTTTGGTGAGAATAAAGTAGGTTATGTTCATTTTCGCCGAGATCAATTTGTTCTTTCAAATCACGGTATTGGGTCGTTCGGTGACCTTTAAGGTTACTAAAAAGAATAACTCCCGCATCTTCGTTGCTGACTTCCAGGGTTACATCATCGTCAAATAGGAAGTCTCCTTTAAAGACACTGAATTCTTTGCCAAAATAGAGATCTACATTCAAGTTTTGCTTGCTCAGAGCTTTATTGCCGGAAGAATTTGTTTTGCTTAAAAGCAATTCACCGATGTCCCGATTAGTCAAAACCATAAATGCAAGGTAATCCGAATAATTTGAGATATTACTACCAAGGGAAAAGAACAAGCTGATTTGATGTGTAATTGATTCAGACCCAATGAAATTCCATCGCTCGAGTTTGAGCAATGTATTAATTAGATAAGTGCAATGTATACATCTTATAATCAGTGATTTATACCTACGCGCACCAAAACTAGTTATTATTGAGCTATAGGTACTTCGATATTTTAAAATGAAAAAGTAGGCTCCTCTGTTGCCTCAGGCTACGTCGCAATGGCCACAATCTTTGTTTTTTGTTTCAGATAGCATGCGAAGAAGGTCCCGGCTCTTAGTATGCTTCCAATACGCTTCTTTGGCATGCTAAATTTTCCCTTTGGGCCCCTGAGGCGGAAATTTGTGTAAAACTCATCTCGCTATAGGCGCTTCAATATTTTTTTAGACTCATTCATTGAGAAATAGGAATTGCTTGCCATTTAATAAGATCTGAACTCTAACATATCGGTAAGAGAATAATTAGTGTCTCTAAGAAAACAGCCCATTTATTATTACGTTATTTTTAAATATCATCACTATACCATTAATTGCCGATTTAATTGACCCTCATTTTTACTTCCCGATCCCCTTCCTTGCGTTGGCCTTTCTTAGGCATGATGACCTATGGGATTTCGGTTTCAGTAACACCTTGTTTGACCCATCATAGAACCCCCTGTCAAAGCTCATGCTCTTCACTGTGTATTTGCTGGTGAGTCGGTCTGCAATGGGAAGGTCAACGCGTCTTTTCCCTGATGCAAGGCGATGAAGATACCAATGATGTCGCACCGCTTAAAAATGATCCACTTTTTGAAGATGTATTGGAAGGATGATGAATAAGTTTATGGGAATTCCATGTGGTCATGAGAAATAAACTTATAGAATCCTTTGAAAACCCGCCTTTGGCCCAACTCTTCGTTACTCAAAATTTCAAAAGCCTCATCTACGACCGATCAACCATGTTTTTGACGTCCTGTCTCAGAAAAAAACGCTACCTCAAATTCTTGAACTGAGTTTTTAGAGGTGCCTTAAAGGTAAAATCGTAAAATCTCAGGTGAACCTCAATGAGGAAAAAATACTTTCTTCAGGTTAAATTGCAATACGAATTGGAGAGGCGCTCATGAGCTTAATTTAATTTCATCCGAATAACATAAGCTAACTATCCATTGCGCAATAAATTCTTTTACTCCTTCAAAATACCATTAACCTTGCTTTTTTCAATTGATTCTGACTACAGATGGATCTCGTCACTACTACTAGTGAAATTTAGATTATTTAGAACTACTCCAAATAATTAAGGTTCTCATTTTATAATTACTTAGGTGATATTTAACCTGGTATGATCTGGAAATGAGTGCAACAAAGCAAATAAGCTTCAAGCGTCAGTCGCGACTAACATCCTCTTTATCGCTCTCCATCAATTCCGTTGAAGGGTTCGAACAAATATATAATACGCACTTTCGTCGGTTGTTTTCTATCGCTTATGGTATTTTAAAACAACAGGAAAAAGCCGAAGGGATTGTTCATGATGTCTTCCTTTCATTATGGGAAAGGAGGGATAAAATTAGCATCAATGAATCTCTGGAGGGTTACTTAGTGAAGGCAACCAAATTAGCCGTCACGGAATACCTGCGAACCAGGGCAATTCGTAATAAGCATCATGAAATCATAGCGGCTAAACCTGATACTTATGAACATAGTGTTGAACTTGAAATTGGAGCCTCAGAACTGAAGGAGCGTATCGATTTTCTAGTAGATAACTTATCGCCAAAAGCAAAAAAGGTTTACCGTCTGAGCCGAGAAGAAGGAAAAAACAACAAAGAAATTTCGGTACTTATGGCCATTGCTGAAAAGACGGTTGAATCACACCTTACCAAAGCCCTTTCTTTTCTTCGGTCTAATCTTGCTGAATACAAATTGTAATTTTTTTTAAATCAGACTCAGGGAAAAACGTCGGTTATGCAACTAAGCTCTAAAACTGATGAAATTTCCCATGAAGATCACAGCAGAACTTTTAGAAAGGTATTGGAATGAAGAGTGTTCTGAAGAGGAATGCAAAGCGGTAGAATCATGGTTAGAATCCACTAAGACAGAACCGGATCAATTGGATGAGCTTCAAGTATCAGATTCAAAAAATAACGTTTGGAATGATCTACGGAAAAGCATAGGGAAAGAGGAAAAGACCGAAGAGGTCCTATTCAATCCTTCTCCTCACACCTATTTTAAATACGCGGTTGCTTGCCTATTGCTGCTCGTATTGGGAGCGGGTTACTTTATTAAATACTCAGGTAATTCCCTTTATGAATTCTCTTCAGAGGAGCAATCACAGCTTGTACTCAGCATTCCGGAGCAAGACAAAGTAGCCTTAGTAGATCAAGGTTGTATAGTGCAATTCGAAGGAGTATTGAGCTTGCACAACCCTACCCCCTCCAAAAAGTCTATCATCTGTAATGGCAAAACATATTTATTAGAGGCAGGCGAAAAATACCTCATTGATAGTCGGTATCCGAACCTTCAGACCTCCTCCATGCGAGTAATGCGGGAGTTTATCATTAATGATTTTGTCCGAACCGATTATTATTCCAAGAGCTCATTTCAATTGGGAACCTGTTAACCTGCACGATGCGAAAAGCACACGCTATATTACTTGTAGTACTAGTGATCTTCTGGACGAACGCGGCGATCGCAGCACAGGACCAAAGGGATAGGTATACTGTAAAAGGAAAGGTTTCAGCTGAAAATGGAGAACCAATCCCATTTGCCACAGTCCAGATCGAAGGCACCTCTATCGGAGTAATTGCAGATTCAGAGGGTCAGTTTACCCTAAAAAAGCTGGCTGGTGGCGAGTATACACTAGCTGTTCAGTGCGTGGGTCACCTCCCAACATCCTATAAACTCAACATTACTGATCAATCAGCAGAGCGCATCACAATCATACTAAAGAGCAATGCACGAGAATTACAGGCGGTAGAGGTAGTAGCTGAAACAGAAAACCAGCAGCTCGAGCTTTCTGCCAAAGCTGTAAATGTGATTGATACCCGGGAAATAAAATTGAAAACCGTAGATCTTGGTGAAGTGCTCGCTCAAACCCAGGGAGTAAGTATCCAGAGAAGCGGTGGCTTAGGATCAGACAGTAGGCTTTCATTAAATGGGCTTTCTGGGGATAAAATTCGGTTTTTCTTCGATGGTGTTCCATTAGACTTTACGGGCTACTCGGTAGGAATCGGAAATATACCCGTGAACCTGGTAGATCGGGTGGAGCTATACAAAGGAGTGGTGCCAATCGCGTTTGGCGCGGACGCACTAGGTGGAGCGGTAAACATGGTGTCACCTTCTATTGTGATGGGTTTCCACGGAAGCGCATCCTATCAAACCGGTTCATTTGGGACGCATCGTTCCACCTTGGATTTAAAATATCTTGAGCCGAAAAGTGGTCTTTTAATTGGATTAGATGGTTTTTATGATTTCTCACGAAATAATTATGAAGTTGATGTAGAAGTACCGATTACCGAAGGCCCGCTCCGCGGAAGAATACAAGAAATAACCGTCCCAAGGTTCCATGACGACTATGAGGCTTACGGGATGAACGTGACGCTCGGCCTTATCGATAAATCGTGGGCAGATGAGATCAAAGTCAACTTTTTCTTGAATGACACCTATGATGAAGTGCAACATAACGCAGTAATGACTGGAAATCCTTTTGGAGAAGTTATTTTTTCCAGTGACTTGCAAGGCGCTAATTTATCCTTTACTAAGGATTTCAGTAGAAGCCTGTCCATCGAATCGGTCTTCGGATTGAATTCAACGACACGGGTTTTTGTAGATACAACACGAAATTTTTATTCCTGGAATGGGGAAATACAAGGGAGAAGGAACAGACAGGGAGAGGTTTCCGGTAGCGTGGCCGGAGGAAGTCATCAATTCACCTGGGACGATAATTATTTCAATAGAACAAACTTGAAATGGCAGTTCAATGAAAAGCACACCATCAGTATTTCCAGTGCTCCTACCTATACGTTGAGGACGGGAGATGAATTATTGGCAGGCACTTTTGATCCTATTACGGCGAAGGGTATTGTTTATTCCTGGGTGAATGGAATAGCGTATCAAGCAGATCTGAAGGAAGGAAAACTGCAGAATGTCTTCTTCATCAAAAACTATTGGCAGCGGGTAAGAACTGAGCGCGAGATCGACGGCTCCGAACAAGTTACTGTCAATGAAAGGGCGATCAGCGATGTAGGATGGGGAAACAACTTACGTTACAACTTTTCAGATAAGTTAATCGCTAAGCTCTCCTACGAATACGCACTTAGACTTCCCAGGCCAGATGAGGTATTTGGGGATGGTAATTTCATTATTCGAAACCTTGAATTAGAAGCTGAAAGAAGCCACAACCTCAACCTGTCAGCTATCGTGCGGAATTCAACCAATTCCAAAATCCAATGGAGAGTAGAAACTGCCGGCTTTGTTCGCAGTATTAGCAACCTGATCTTTCTGGTCGCCGCAACGGATAGGACAAGTGCTTTTGATAATGTAAACGAAGCGACTTCCATAGGAATCGAAGTTGCCGGAGAACTATCGGGACTAGTAGATGGATTAAAAATTTCATTGAATTCTACATATCAGGATTTTTACAATAGCGCAAGCGAAGGAGGTTTTGCAAGATTTGAAGGCGAGCGCATACCAAATACCCCTTATTTCTTCGCCAATTCATCCGTCAATTATTCATTACCCAAGAAGCTAGTCGGTGATCAATCGATCAACATTTACTGGTCATCCCGATATGTTCACAGCTTTTTTCTTGGCTGGGAAAGTGGAGGCCGAAATAATCCCGAGTTCAAGTTCACTATACCTAATCAGCACCTTCACCATGCTGGTATGAACTACCGAATGCCTCTAAAATCTGTGAAAATGACACTTACAGGGGATGTGCAAAATGTGCTGAATAGAAATGTTTTTGACTTTTTCGGCGTACAGCGTCCCGGACGAGCCTACTATTTGAAAATAGTTACTCAATTCTAAATGACAAATAATTCAATAATCAAAATTAAAACCAATGAATATGACAAAATCGATAGACCAACTAAAGAAACTTTTTAGTCTTTTTTTGATGGTTACATTTATAGGAGTTTCAGTTTTTTTATCAAGTTGTGATGACGATGCTGATCCCGAGATTGATGGAAATCCTACAGAGATTGAAACAGCCGTTGCTTACGGATTTAGAACAGAAACAGAGTCAAGTTCTATTTACTACCTTAGTGTATATGAAGACTTTGTTGATGTACTGGATGTAGAAGACGCTGTAGAGCTTGGCCCTAATCAACGAGTTTGGTTTTTCGGCGAACATCCTTATACCTGGAGTGGGGACGCGTCCACAATTACGAAGTGGAATATCGATAAAACAGATTTAAGCATTACCCAAGGCGAAGCTGTCAGTTTTGCAGCCGAGGGAGTGTCGGGGAATTTGGGAGAGCCCGTTTTTTTCTCTGAATCAAGAGCATTCTTTTTTGCGCTGGTAGACGGTAAGGTTATTGAATTTAACCCTTCTGACATGACCATTACGACGACTATTAACGTTGACCCCGTGGAGTTTGAAGGGCATGCAAATGGCGCATGGTATGATGCATGGATCAAATACACCATGGGAGAGAAAATTTTTCTGCCTATTGGATTAATCGCAGGTTCAGACTGGCTGTTACCAGAAGGCGCCATGGTAGCAATATTTGATCCGGGGACTAATTCCATAACCTATCATACAGATACACGCTTACAAGCTGGTCAGTATTGGTTTCCTACCTCTGATGACGGCAGAGCGTACGTACTTCCTGCCTGGGATCTTGATGCTGAGGTACATTACAGTGGAGTCACCAATCCTCTGCCTACCCAAAATATCCTGAGGCTGAACAACGACGGAACTTTTGATGATAGCTGGACATTTGATATGAACGCTCCTCTCTCCACACTTGGAAATCCACTTGCTGTTTATGACGTGATCACCGTAGCAAACAATGTTGCTGTAATCCTGTGGAGAGAAGCAGATGCATGGCCAGAAGATCCTGCTGAGAGATGGAATGAATTTGGTAGCCAGGGA
>JBCCLN010000069.1:0-16958 GCA_039026865.1 Bacteroidota bacterium
TGAAAAATCCTTTAACTGGAGCGAATGAATATAATATTAAAGGGAATGTTGATTTAACTGAAAGAAATCCAGTTTTTAAACGAAACAATTAATAATGGCTGAGATAGACAATAAGAAAAATAAATATTTAATGACGACTGTGAATAATGTAGCCAGTGCTCCTAACAAGCTAGCAAACCATATCACTAGACGATTCATCACTTTGAGTAAGTCTTTGCTATCTTCCTTTGTGGTTTTAAGAAGGTTTGCTTCTACCGAAAGAAGATTTGCTTCTACCGAGTGAATATCTTCTTTTGTAGCAAGATTTCTGGTTAAAAGCTCGGTGTATTTCATTACAAAATTCATGATTAATTGGGCTTTATCAGGTCCAAACTCTTCCTCTAATTTACGAAATTCTTCGATCACTGTTTTTTGTTCCATTGTACAATCACTTAAAAGTTGAAAATTAATTATTATGCTTTAATCATACATAAATGCAATTACTGCTAGAACATACAACACCCGCTCTTCCAGTTTTGTAAACTGGAAGTCTTATCATAGGATGTATCATCCCGAATCTTCTGGTTTTGGATGATGCATTCGAATATCGAATGAAGGACAAAAGTGGATGATATTTTGTGACATTTTTATTTTAACAGTATGCTTAAAATGTAGATGTATTTATCAGAAAAAGTTATAGTTGAAAAAGAGGAAGAAGTACCCAATAAGTAATATCAGTGATTGTTCAGCGCGTTTGATGAGGCCACTAAATATAATAGTATGTCAGGCAAAGGCAACTGTGGTACTGCACCGAGAGTGTTCTTTAACTACATTTTCTTTGATAAGAAGATGAACTATGTGCGTGCCGGCTTCTTGAAGATTATTACTGCAGCGCGAGGGGTTAGCGTGCACGAAATGATCCGTATCATTGATAATTAAATCGTATTAATAGCATTAATGATCTTCAAAAATGATTTTAGCAATATTTATTGTTGCAAATGACTATAAAAGCGGAAAATATTTAAAGTTTAATGAAGTTTTATCTTTGTAAATTATGCTGGAAGGAATTGTCTCCACGGATTTTCTATTTCAAAACCAAACCGGAAAGTACACTGGGAAGGTTCGAGAAGTCTATCAATTTAATGACAAAATAGCGATGATAGCTACCGATAGAATTTCTGCTTTTGATGTGGTTTTACCCAAGCCTATTCCCTTCAAAGGTCAAGTGCTTAATCAGCTTGCCTCTAAATTTTTACGTATAACGTTAGATATTGTTCCAAATTGGGTAGAGGCTACTCCACATCCTAATGTAACATTTGGTAAGAAGTGTGAACCTTTTAAGATCGAGATGGTGATAAGAGGCTACCTGGCAGGGCATGCCTGGAGAGCCTATCGTGAGGGAAAGAGAATGCTTTGTGGAAACAAGATGCCGGATGGTATGCGTGAAAATGAGCGCTTTCCAAGGCCAATTATTACACCAACAACTAAAGCGAAAGAGGGACACGATGAAGATATTTCTAAAGAAGAAATTTTAGCTCTTGGAATAGTCTCAGAAAGGGAGTATCAAACGCTTGAAAAATATACTTTTTCCCTTTTTGAAAGAGGAACAAAAATAGCATCTGATAGAGGGTTGATTTTGGTAGATACAAAATATGAATTTGGTAAATACCAAGGTGAGATATTTTTAATTGACGAAGTACATACCCCAGATTCTTCCAGGTATTTTTACGCGAAACCGTACTACGAACTTTTAACCCGAAACCAACCGCAAAAGCAGCTTTCTAAAGAATTTGTGAGACAGTGGTTAATCTCTGAAGGATTTCAGGGAAAAGAAGGCCAGGAAATACCAGAAATGACGGATGATAAGATTGAAACAATATCAGAACGCTATATAGAGCTTTATGAGAACATCTCAGGAGAAAAGTTTGTTAAAACCTCATACTCCAATAAATTAGCCAAAATAAAAGAATGCATAGCCCAAATTGTAGAATAAATAATGATGGATTTTAAAGTAGATAAATACGAAAATTATTCGATCGCCTTAGTTGGAAATGAAAAAGTAGATTCCGCCCTTGCACCTGAATTGAAATCGGAATTCATGAAAATATCCCAGGATGGAGTAAAGAGTTTGATTGTAGACATGGGTGCGGTTAAATACGTTGATTCAAGCGGATTAAGCGCACTCTTGGTAGGAAATAGATCGTTTTCAGGGGAAGGAGTATTTGTTCTTTTTAATGTGACTGACCATGTCATGAAATTGATCAACATTAGCCAGTTGGATAAAGTCATGAATATTGTTGCCACTCAGGGTGAAGCAGCTGATTTTGTGCTTATGGCTGAAATCCAGAAAGGTGCTGGTGCGGAAGAATAACGATTGAATTTTGAATTACTCATATTAGGATCAAATGCGGCAGCATTTGCTCACCGAAGGCATCATACAGCCCAACTTTTGAAAATTCAGAACCATCATTTCCTCATAGACTGTGGAGAAGGTACGCAATTACTATTAAAAAAATATCAGGTTAAGTTTTCCAAAATAGACTATATTTTTATTTCTCATCTTCATGGAGACCACTATTTTGGATTAATAGGTCTACTTTCTACCATGCATCTTTTTGGACGAAAAAAAGAGCTAGTGTTAATTGGACCTCCGGGACTATCTGAAATCATTGGCTTGCAGTTACGCCATTCCGAAACTTCGCTTAGCTTTAAAATAGATTTTAGGGAATTTATGCCTGATATGTCTGAAGTTATTTATGACCAGCAGACTTTTTATATTAGGACAATACCAATGGATCATCGAGTTCCTTGTGCTGGATTTTTATTTAGGGAAAAGCAAAAGAGCAGGCGTTTAAATCGTGCCATTCTTTTTAAATACAACCTTTCTAAGTTAGAAATCCTCGATCTCAAACAAGGTAAAGATATATACCATAAAGATGGATCTATCAAGTATCAAAATGAGCTTTTGACTTTAGATCCACATCCATCATATAGCTATGCTTATTGCGCAGATACACGGTACAAACCTGAGCTTAGAGATATGATAGAAGGAGTAGATATGATGTACCATGAAGCTACATTTGCCGCTGATATGAAAAAACGGGCGATTGAGACTTATCATACTACCGCAGCTGAGGCTGCCCAGTTTGCTAAGGATGCTAGAGTTAAGAAATTATTGCTGGGACATTTTTCAGCACGATACAAAGACCTAGCTCCTATCCTCAACGAAGCAAAAACAGTTTTTGGAAACTCAGAATTGGCGACGGAAGGAATAAAATTCACTCCTTATGAAGAATAAAAGACATGCACTTTTTGTGGTTCTTGCCGCTATTTTCTTAACAAATGCTATCCTGGCAGAGCTAATAGGAGTAAAGATTTTCTCATTAGAGCAAACGTTAGGCTTCAAGCCAGCCAATATTTCCATTTTGGGTTATATGCTAGATTTTAATTTAACCGCGGGTGTTATGATATGGCCGGTAGTTTTCATTACCACAGATATTATCAACGAATACTTTGGTAAAAGAGGAGTGCGAAAGATTAGTTTTATTGCTATTGGATGCATAGGATATGCATTTTTAATGATTTTAATTGTGACGAAATTAAGTCCCGCGGCCTTTTGGATGGAGGTAAACGATACGGACTTGGAAGGAAACCCATTTAATATGAATTATGCATTCGAGAAGATCTACACGCAAGGTTTAGGAATAATCATTGGCTCTATCGTGGCTTTTTTAATTGGACAATTCTTGGATGTACTTGTCTTTCAGAATTTACGAAAGGTGACTGGTGAGAAAATGATCTGGCTTAGAGCTACCGGATCTACCTTGATTTCTCAGTTGATAGACAGTTTTGTGGTGTTAGGACTGGCGTTTTATCTTCTGGCTCCGGCAGAGTCTCGCTGGGCTTTTAGTCAGGTTATATCGGTAGGGACTATTAACTACATCTACAAATTTATCATCGCTATTTTGCTCACACCTTTGATTTATTTGGGGCATTTTTTGATCGATGGATATTTAGGGCAGGAAGAAGCGGCGCGAATCAAAGAAGAAGCGGCGCAAAGTCAATTCTAATCATAGCATAGACTACTCTCACCTTAGATAGTGTCTCTACGAAAACAGTATCTTTTGAAAGGAAACGATGTTTTTAGCTCATAGAGCGTGTTTTTTTGAGATTTTGATATGCAGATAGTCATTGAATATCTTTTTGAGATTTTAACAATAAAGCAATAAAATCACTGGTTCGCTTTTGATTCAGATGAATTTCTAAAAAATTGAAAAATAGATTCCAAAGTATAAAATAGATTCGATTCATTGTTTTTGCTAAAAAACTACGCTGCAGGTGTCAGTAAGCGTGTTTTTTGCCTTTTCTTAGAGACACTATTTACTATGGAGCTGGTCTATGATTTCGGTACTAATCCAGTAAATGTCCTGGTTGCTGGTATACATAAGATATTTTCCATCCACTGTTACAAAAGGGCATAGTTCATGATATTCGGTGTTTACCGATTCGCCCATATTCACTGCTTTGGACCAAGAGCGGTCATTGTTTTTATAGCTAATGTATAAGTCTCCTCTGCCCAAGCCTTCCGGTCGGATAGAACAGAAAATAAGATAGGATTCATCAGGGGCGATAAATACATCCGCCTCGTAGTTTTCCGTGTTAATGGAATCTCCAAGACGAACAGCTTTTTGAAACTCGCCATCGACAAAAGTGGAATAGTAAATATCATGATCTGACCTTTTTTGCTCTTCCTGTGCATTTACATTAGATGCAAAGTACATCGTGCCGGCTCCGGTAAAAGAGATGTAGTATTCATTTTGCTCAGAGTTAATATTAGATCCAGCATTGATGGGTTCGGACCATCCGTCATTTTCCTTCTCTACATACCAGATATCATGGTCCTCTTTGGTATCCTCTCCGTCCAAAGCCCTTTTTGAAATAAAATATAACCTGTTTTCATCTGGCGAAAGGAACGGATCATTGTATCCGTATTTTTCATGAGACAATATGGTTTCTGGTATGCTCCAAACGCCATCAGTAAGCTTAGAATACCGAATGATCGGTTTTCCTTTGATGTCTATGGCATAATAAAACTCGGTACCATCTGAATTGAAAACAGAGCCAAATTCATGCTCTTCCGTAGAGATAAAGTTCG
Organism: Bacteroidota bacterium; assembly: GCA_039026865.1. GTDB lineage: Bacteria > Bacteroidota > Bacteroidia > Cytophagales > Cyclobacteriaceae > Ekhidna. The sequence goes on from JBCCLN010000069.1 coordinate 5,135, forward strand.
GTGCGAATGGTTTTCTTTCCAGGCCAGGTAAGGGCTGACCCATGTATTCACCTCTCATCGTAAAGGTCCGAATCTTGGATTGGTCAGCTCCTTGAGAGATTAACCATTGAGAAATTTCCTCTGCTTCAATTCTACGGGATAATTCCAGCGGGCTGCTTCCTCTATCATTGAGAATTTCAATGTTAATGCCATTTTCGATTAGTTTTTGCACATACAATATATTTCGGTCAAGAATGGCTCTTTCCAGGAGTGAGGCTCCTTGTTCACTTTTCCAGCCTTCATTTTTCTGAAGTGCAATAAGCCTATCAAATAAAGAAGCTCTATTGTATTGAATTGCGATGAAAAGAGCGGTGTGTCCATCTCTATCTTTCTGATTGATCTCAATGCCCCGCTCGACCAGGTTTTCAAATACTTCCTTTTGATTGCATCCTACCGCCCAATGCAGTAAAGATCTTCCACGGTCGTCAGTCACATGAAGGTCTGTATATTGTAGCATGCTATCTAGTTTAGTTATGTTGCCATCACAAGCCATGCGATGAATATTCTGAGCTTTACTGTGGAATAAGGAAACCGTCGAAAGAGATAGTAAGAAAAGTCTTAAGTTCATTTTTTTGGTGATAATCTATCAAAAAAAGTGCGTTTTAAGGCAGAAGTGGTGATTTATCTTTTTGAAGTAGGCACTTAGTAATATGAAAAATGAGGTTTATCGTATATATGTGCATATTTGGATTTAGAAATCTGCTGATTTGTTGCGCTTACTTTATCTGAATGATCTATTTTCTTTGTTTGCAGCCCGCCAGAGCTATTTATAAGTGCCTACTTCAACTATCTTTTTTGTATAGCAATTTTTAACTCACAAATACATAAGCTTGATTTCATTTGTTTTACATAAGCTGTTTCAAAAACAATTTGAAATTAAAATCATTTAAAACGCTATGGTTAGTTGAGTGCTTTCTCTCTTCTTCTCTTCCTTTTTGAAATTAGAAATACCAACACCAATCAAACGAATGCCTTCTTCTCGAAGCAAATGTCCTTTCATCAATTTTTGAGCATATGCCACATAGTCATTCTCTTCTTCTATTTGCTGCTCAAACGTATGGCTTCTTGTAATCTGCTGGAAATCTCCATACTTGATTTTGAGTGTCATGGTAATTCCTTTTTCACCGGATCGTTGGTAGCGCTGAAAAGAGATCCTGGCAATGCGTTGAATCTCAGCTTGGATATCTTCTAGTTGATAGATATTATTTTCGAATGTTCTTTCAGCACTTACTGACTTTGTATCTCTTGATGGCTGAACCTGGCGGTTATCTATGGCCCTGGAGATGTTGTAATAATACTTTCCTGACTTTCCATACCTGAGTGTGAGGTCTTCCAGACTTTTACTTCGTAAATCTTTACCAGTGAAAATGCCTGCTTTGATCATTTTCTCTGCAGTGACCTTCCCGATACCATAGAACTTATGGATGGGTAGCTTGGCTACAAATGCCTCGGCATCATCAGGTAAGATCACAAATAAGCCATCTGGCTTGTCCATGTCTGAAGCAGTTTTCGCCAGGAATTTGTTAAATGAAATACCTGCAGAAGCAATTAATCCGGCTCTTTCCTTGATTTTTTCCTTGATCTCCTTAGCGATTAACGTCGCAGAGTTCAAACCTATCTTATTTTTAGTTACATCCAGATACGCTTCATCTAGTGAGAGAGGCTCCACCAAATCCGAATATTCAAAAAATACTTCTCTTATTTGCCTGGAAAGCTCTTTATACCTGATAAATCGATGTTTCACAAAGATAAGATCCGGACAAAGCTTGACAGCTTTAGCAGAAGGCATAGCAGACCGCACACCATACTTACGTGCCTCATAACTCGCTGCAGCTATCACACCTCTGTGGGAGTTTCCACCCACTGCCACTGGTTTCCCTCGCAGGGCAGGATTATCCAGTTGCTCAACTGAAGCATAGAATGCATCCATATCAATATGTATGATCTTACGATAATCCAAATTACTTTACATTGCTCTTGAAAAGTAATAACTTGCTCCTTTAAAATATCATTCAACTAAATGAAATAAGCATCTAAAAGCTAACTCAATGGATTTAATATGCCTAAGGTTAGATTCTGATGCAAATTCCATGTTAAAACTTAAAAATTACGAAAGACATGAAAAAAATTCTTTTCCTACTGTTCATTAGCGCTTCGCTGATAAGCATAGCTCAAACACAGTTTCAGCAAGAAGCTGTAGGGTTTATGGCTTTTACCAAAGGCAGAATTGCTCAGTTAGCTGAAGCTATGCCGGAGGATAAATATAGCTGGGCTCCATCGGATGATGTACGTTCATTCTCTTCTGTAATCGGTCATGTGGTATCGACAAACTATTTCTTAGGAATGAAGTTGGGAGGCACGCCCCCTGAGGGTTTGAATCCGATGACTATTGAAAAAGAACTTACTACCAAGGTAGCATTGACGGAAGCACTTGATAAATCACATGAATTTATTACAGCCGCTATCAATAACTTAGAGGAGGTTGAGATGGGAGATAAAGTAGAGATGCCTTTCCCCGGAGATTTTACAAAAATGGGGATAGTCAATATTGCAATGAACCATGCAAGTGAGCATATGGGCCAAATGATTGCATATGCAAGAGGCAATGGTATAACTCCTCCCTGGAGTGTGGCTTCCAGTGAATAGGTTCATCTGAAATAATTTTAATGACTATTTTCCTTTGAGCTTAAAATGGCTGAGAACGTGCTGTTTGAGTTGATGGAAGACTCAGCAACCTAATTTTTAGATTGGTTAGGTAAGACTGATCCTAGGTTGAGTTACGACAAAAGTGATTCCCAGAAGTTAGAAGCTTGCCATGCTTGGTCCTTTGAATGCTCTTTTTGCGGTGCCAACCGGTCACTTTGTAGTCTGTGTTTATTTTGTGTAGATTATAAAACAGTGATAGCGAGAGAGATTTAGCAATTAAAGATTTGGCGGTGCGATTAGAAAGTGTCGCCTGGTCCCTTAGGATGCATGAGCAATATCCTATATATTCAGAACTCCTGAACTGACCCCAAAATGAGGTAATAGATGAAGATCGTTCGTAAATTCTCTTTGTCGCAATACTGTATCATTTCAAATTCAAAAACATCTTTTATCGTTCAAAAAAGATTTTCTGTCGATCATTATGGTGTGTTTGCGACAGAAAAATTTGCGTCGAGTCAGGAGTTCTGATATTGGTGATCATATTGGATGAAGCATGCAAATGAATAAGGAAAGAGAATACATCTGCATTATCACTTAGTGGAAGAATGCTAAACAAAATAACCGAATTCGCTACAACTCTTTCTTCATCTATTTTTTTTAAAAAAGTAAGAGATTGTATTTAACTCCATTTAACGGTCTTTTTTAAGGAAAATTTGCAAAACAATACTAAAAAGTATGGTTCCTCCGCAACCTATTACATTATACCACAAGTAGCTTAGCTTAATCACGTCCGCTTCAGTCATTAAGTGGATAATGATCACACAAGTCTGAGCTAGAATAGCAGAAACAAAAACTGCACTGCCGTTTACCCACTTAATAAAAAAGGCTACGAGAAAAATACCTAGAACTGTTCCATAGAATATCGAACCCACAATATTTACCGCCTCTATTAAGTTTTCGGATTTATTTGCCAATAAAGCAAAAAGAATAGCTAGTAGCCCCCATCCAAATGTTAGGAGTTTGGAAACATTTAAGTAATGATGCTCGGAGCCATCTTTTTTAAAGGCTCTTTTATAGAAGTCGACAGATGTAGTAGAGGCCAGCGCATTAAGTTCCGAAGAAGTAGATGACATGGCTGCTGAGAAAATCACTGCGATCAATAATCCAATTAATCCGTGAGGTAAATAAGTGATAATAAAGGTAAGAAAGACATAATCAGAATCTTTGGTCTCTAGTGAATCATCTACTTTTAAAATAATCTCTTTTGCTTTATTTCGGAGAGAAATTATAGTGCTTTCCGCTTCCTTAAAAGTTCGAATATAGTTTTCCTGGTATGTAGTTACTTGCTCATCTGCTAGCTTCTGGGCTGCGTTCTTTCTCAACTTTAATACCTCTTTATATTCTTTGTCCAATTCCTTAAAATCTTCTGAATAGATAGAATTTTCTACTAGATCCACCGATGATTCCTTAAAGTGTAGAGGAGGATTATAAAAAATATAAAAGACATAAACCATCACTCCGATAAACAAGATAAAGAACTGCATGGGAATTTTTAAGATGGCATTGAACATTAGCCCCATTCTACTTTCCGCCGCACTTAATCCTCCGAGATATCGTTGTACTTGAGACTGATCTGTTCCAAAATAGGAGAGTGCCAAAAAGAAACCCCCGGCTAAACCCGACCATATCGTATACCTTTCGCCCGCATCTATGCTAAAGTTGACGGCCTCTAGTTTTCCAAGGCTGCCTGCAATCTCCAAAGCTCCACCAAAGGAGGTATGGTTATTGATATAAGATAAGATCACAAAAAAAGCAACAAACATTCCACCCATGATCACTGCCATCTGTTGTTTTTGAGTAATAGATACGGCCTTAGTTCCTCCAGATACTGTATAAACAATAACCAAAATACCTGTTGCTAAAATTGTTACTGTCAAATTCCATTGCAAAATGGAAGAGACAATAATCGCAGGTGCATAAATCGTAATTCCGGCAGCCAAACCTCTTTGGATAAGGAATATTGCCGCACCTAAATACCTGGTTTTAAGATCAAATCGGTTTTCCAGAAATTCATAAGCAGTGTATACCTTGAGCCGATAAAAAATGGGGATGAAGACTACCGAAACTACAATCAAAGCAATGGGTAATCCGAAATAATTTTGGACAAATCCAATACCACTTTCATATGCTTGGCCTGGAGTGGAGATGAAGGTGATCGCGCTAGCCTGAGTAGCCATCACAGACAAACCGATTGTTCCCCATTTCATAGAATGGCCTCCCAACAAGTAACCTTCAATATCTCTTTCACCGCGCGTCTTATACACCCCGTAAGCCACGATGAATAGCAAGGTACCAATAAGTACCAGTAGATCTAAAGTATTCATCTAATACGAACTACTGAACAGATGGAACAGAAGGATGAGAAATGCGAGCCAACTAACAACAAGAATGTATATATATCGCCATCTCTTAAATAAAGGAGGCTTATCGATATTCTTTTCGGAGGTTAATTCAATCATTACCCAAGGAGATCAAATTGACAAAAATCCTGTATGCGCCTGGTACCCCTCCTGGCAATTCCCTAAACCAACTGTAACCGGAATATACATAGTGTCCTTGCCCATACTTTGCGACAAGTAAACCACCATTTTTTGGACTTTCACCTGGATCTTTGCTGCTTAAGATAGGGGTGAATTCATCGGACCACTCGCTAGGAAAATAGAGCCCACGTTCTTGAACCCAACCACTGAAATCATCTTCTGTAATCTCATTCGGGCTTTGCATAACCTTATGATCGGGGACTAATATTTGTACTGGTGCTTGCTCCACGGTTACCCGATCTCTTGAAAGCTTTAAATCAAATGGAGCTATTTTTTGAGTGACTAGTCGATGACTTGTATTGTACTGCGTGACCATTGTACCTCCTTTCTTCACATATTCAAAAAGCTCTTCATTTTTGTAGGAAAGCCAGTCAACAGTATTAAAAGCTCTAATACCTAATATGATTGCATCATATTTAGAAAGTTTATCTGTTTCAACATCATCTTTTTGAAGGCGCACTACTTCATATCCAACCTGCTTCAGGTTTTCAGGGATAGCATCTCCCGCCCCATCGATATATCCAATCAAATTACCCTTTTTCTTAAGATTAACTTTAACAAGTTTCACTTCTGCATCAGGATAGATTGTTTGTGTAGAAATATGATCATAATCGATTCGTATTTTCCCTTTATCATAGGTTTTTCCATCTATCTCAGCGATAGCACGCAGTTTTCCAATAGATGATTTTTGTGAGGGAACCACATGAAAAGGAAAAACTTGCTCCTCTCCTTTTCTATCTAAAGAAAAAGAAATTTTATCCGGCTCAGATTTCCAACCGTCAGGTAATTTAAGCACAAGATCTCCAGTGATGTTGTCATTCCCTGCAATCACTCTCACCTCCACAGGCTTAGCTTGATTATCACCAAAAACTAATACACTTGCGTTCATATTCATCATCACTGGCGGACCAACGGAAATCGGTGTTACTACTTCTCCTTTTACCGGATCAGTCTTTCTATTCAAAACCGGGATTGCTAAGTCTATTTTCTCGCCTCCAACATCTATTGAAACCGTACTTAAAAATGCTGGATCATTTTCAGGTTTGCCAATCATCTCCTGGTTATCTATGGTATACATTCCCAAAATGGAAGGTTCTCTTAGCCAATAGGGCGAAGAATACGATTTGCTATTAGGAACCAAGAAATTCATTACCGAAATAAGGGGCTTATCTTCTAATAAATCGGTGTTTAACTCAATCGGATTCATCCAGCCTTCAAAGGATACCTTGTCTATCGAAATATCTACATTACTTCTATTTACAGCCTCTAAACTTACTTTGATTGAATCTCCCGGTGTATAAAAATCATTATCCGAACTGAGTGAAACATACAAACCGGTTACAGCAATTATCAATTCATCCAATTCCTTTTCTTTTATCCTTCTCCAGAAATCATCTTTCAGATTAGATAAAGACTTTCTAGCCAGCACCAGGGACTCTGTGATTGTCCAGGGTCTCTCCGGATCATAGGCTTTCATAGCTTTGTTTATGTAAAATTCCACTTCTTCGGCACCGTTTATTCTATCCCAGGATGTATCTATATCATCAAATGGTCGTTTGGTTCTTGCGCCATTCCATTGTTTGAGATATTCTATTTGATCACCTCTAGCGCCTGAAGAACCAAATCCCTGGCTTTTGTGCATACTTCTGCTTTTTGCGGCAATCTCTCCATAAGATGCTCCTAATAGTGGATTAAAATCACCTACATTTATTTGAATGAGTCCTGTTGTGTCTGCGCCGGAGTTTCTAAACCACCACCAACCGGTATTCCAATACATCTTTTTTGGCTGCCATGGATCTACATAGCTAAGCTGTTCTGGATATGCATTCGGATCTCCGGATAACTCAAAAGCTTCTCTTGCCAAAATAGTGCTTGCTGTGTGGTGGCCGTGGTTTCTCCCTTCGAAATTGAACCTTGTAATGACTACATCAGGTCTGAATTTACGAAATACCCACACAAAGTCAGATAATACTTTCTCTCTATCCCAAATTGTAAATGTTTCTTCGGGGTTCTTTGAGTATCCAAAGTCATTGGCTCTGGTAAAAAACTGTTTGCCTCCATCTGTTCTTCTTGCGGCCAAGAGTTCCTGCGTTCTTATCACCCCTAGACTTTCTCTGATTTCAGGTCCAATCAGGTTTTGCCCACCGTCACCTCTTGTAGCAGATAGATATGCGGTTCTAACAAGCTTGTCGTTTGCATAATAAGTAATGAGTCTGGTATTTTCATCGTCCGGATGAGCTGCAACATATAGCACCGAACCCAGCACATTTAACTTTTTTAGCTTTTGTTGGATCTCTCCTGGCTCATATGATGGGAATTGTCCAAACAGTGCGTTAAAAATAGGAATGGCCAAAAAGACCCCTATTAGAAAGTAATTCTTCATGGGTTAGTTTTCTTGCTGATGGAACGTGAGAAAGAAATAAAAGTTATTTTCAATTATGTGGACGGAAAATCAATACGAAAGATAAAAAATTATCAATTAATACTTAAATAAAATCCTTTGCAAAACTGGATTTTTGGTTCAAATCGAGGCTTTCGGAGTTTCAAAAACGTCGTTCACTGGTCGTAAATGATACTTTTGAAATTTAGAGTAACTAAAGAGTTGGGCCAAAAGGCGGGTTTTTAAAGGATTCAAATACCTAACCGAGATTTGAAAAGTCTTTGACGTCAGCATCCGTTGTAAGTATTCTTTGAAAAGTTGCGTTAAGACTATCAAAATCCCAAGGTTTTGTAACAAAATCGTGTATCCCAAAATCTCCTATTGTTTCCAACAGATCGTCTCTCTTGATGAAACCACTCAATATTATCCGTTTGATCTTTGGATCGTATGAAAAAACCTTTTTAAGAAGCTGCACCCCACTCATATGTGGCATTCTATGATCTGAAACAATAAGATCAACCTTTTCCTGTATTACTATTTCGAAAGCTTCTTCAGGAACGAGAGAGATGAGAACATTATATAAACGTCTGAATGTGGACTTGAAACCTCTAAGGTTCGGCATCTCATCATCTACGTAAAGGATTGTAAATTCTTTCTTAGACCTATTGACTTGTCTTTCTGCTTTCCTGGTTGCTCTTTTTGCCGCTCTCTCTTCGGGTGTTAATATTTCCATAAAGATTGGATCTAAAACAAAATTAATGGAATTAGCCTATCTGTCAATGATACGCTAATTCTTTCATTAAGCTCAGTTGGTTTTAGCGATAATATACACCATCAGTTGTGCTTCTATAGTTTAGATTTCAATTATCACGCTTACAAGTTATAACCTAAACCAATAGTAAATCTATATCTTCAAACGATAATACTTTTATGTTCATTACAAAAGTCAATGATTAGAAATACTTTTTTGTTATTATTTTAATAGATAAAACCAGGTCACTTTGGTCTTTGTTTCATTTAGTAACTTCATGATCTTTATCATATTGTCAAAATCCTTATCCTAGTTTAAACGTAATCAAATAGTAATCAATAGAGAAGGCTTCAAAAAAGGGCTTAAACAACGTTATGGATTTACTCATCTCATGGGCTTTGCAAATAATTCAAAGGCGTTATTGGTAAGTAATTCATCTACACGATACTCTTGTTAGTTAGGCTTTAATTTCGGAATCGAACTTGGACAACTGTTGATGGTATTTGTAATGTAGACATTACTTTTGTCCTACAGTTAAGACAGAAAGTATTTATTTCAGGTACTGCAATGGAAATATTCTTTGTTTTCATTTTAGAAAACCAATTTTAGTAATCAGATGCTTACTCAAAGTTGGTCTCCAACACTTGAAGGGATTGATTAATTATCACCATCTGGCAACGGGAGAAAATTCCTCGCTTTTAGTATAAGACTTTAGTATTTTGTGATATTTCGCGATATAAAAATTTTTAAGAAGGCTTCCATATATTAAATGATTTAAACCATTATTTGGTACGGATAATGAAATATTACAAAAGGGTTTGATGGGAGTTGTATCGGGACAGATAACGGCATTGATGCGCGAGATCTGTAACACACAAGAAGTGTAAGTAAAGAGTATAAATAGCACTTGTAATTAAATACAATCAGCATGTATCGGGGAAAGTCACTTGCAAACACCTCCTCTGATCGGAATTTATTCATAAAAGAACCAACTAAACACAGCAAACCTGTAACACAATACACAAAAAGTGGAAGTATTAATATTGCTTACCAGATTTTTGGTTCAGGGGCTATCGATTTGGTCTACATTCCGGGTTGGGTATCTAATATTGATTGGATGTGGGAATGCTCGGAATTGGTTCATTTTTTACAAGAATTGGGAAAAATAACCAGAGTTATTCTCTTCGATAAGCGAGGAACCGGACTTTCAGATCGTATCGTGGAGCTTTCCACATTGGAAGAAAGAATGGATGACATTCGGGCGGTGATGGATGCGGTAGGTTCTCAAAAAGCCGTTTTGTTTGGACACTCGGAGGGTGGTTGTGCCTCCGTATTATTTGCTGCCACTTATCCTAACCGCGTTATTTCCCTGATAACATTTGGAATATTTGCTAAGCGTAGATACTCACCAGACTATCCCTGGGCGCCTACCGATGAAGAACGTCAAAAGGTTTACGACATGATCGAAGACGGTTGGGGAAAAGGGGAAATGGGGTTAGAATTATTAGCACCCTCTAAAGCCCATGACAGGATGTTCATGGATTGGTTGGCGAATTATTTTAGGTCCGGGGCCAGTCCGAGTGCGGCTATGGTACTTACCAGGATGAATACACAAGTAGACATCATCAACATTCTGGGATCAATCGAAATACCTGTCCTGGTTATGCAACGTACTCATGATATCGATGTAAAGATTGAAGAAGGACGATTTATCGCACAGCGTATCAAGAATGCTCAATTTGTTGAGCTTAAAGGAAATGATCATCTTTTTTGGGTAGGCGATACAAAGGAGATTTTGAACCGGATGAAGGCGTTTATTTTAGATGAAAAACCAACTTTAAATTATGAAAAACAACTACTCACCATTGTGGTAGCGCGCACTATATTCTCTGATAATACTCACTCCAATCCGGGAGAACTTATAACGAATGTGGTACAACGATACAGGGGTAGGCTAATTCAAAATGACCCTTTCACTTTAATAGCCACTTTTGAAGGGCCGAGCAAAGCCGTTCATTGCAGTATGGATTTAATGGACGTCTTGCAAAGTGTGCAAGCGCAATTGGCTATAGGCATTCACATCAGAGAAATGGCCATAGATGAAACACAATTTGTGAGCGGCGAGACAAATGACTTTGTGAGATCGATCCTTGATAAAGCCCAACCCAATCAAATTTTAATCACCCAAACCGTTAAATATTTACTTTCAGGAGCAGGGTTGAGATTTACACCACAAAAGTCGACATTCCAGACTATTGCCGGCGATACACTCCAACTGTTCACAGTTACTGACCCGGATCATTTAAATTCAAACGATTACGCATCTCATCATCCTTTGCCCCAGACAGATTCTTTCTTCGAAATGGTGCTGCAATGTATAAATGCTCACTTAAGCGATGAGAAACTTAGTGTGGAGACACTCAGCAAAAGTATTGGCACTAGCGAGCGGCAGTTGCAACGCAAGCTTAAAACCATCACCAATAAATCCCCCAATCAGTTGATTTCATCGGTAAGATTACATCGTGCAAAAGAACTGCTCCTCAGTGATGAGTATAATATTTCGGAGGTTGCTTTTCAGATAGGGTTTTCCAGTCCATCCTATTTTGCCAAAAGGTTTAAAAAAGAATTTGGAATAAGTCCATCCTCTTTTTTTTCCTTAAACAATTGATCTCTCCATCTCTCGTTTTTTATACTTCCTACCACTATTCCTCCTTATCACCACTTTTGCTCTTTTGATATGGTTTATCGCAGATTTGATTTGTGTATTTATTGATATTTCCGCCTTCTTATGGTAGTAGTATCAAAATCAGAGCACCCACGTGTTAAATTCTAATATTCAAAGGAATGTCAATATTCCTCTTTATAAAGGAGTGGAGGAGATTTTTAAAAAAATGTTCTTTGAATGTAAGCATCCAAGTCCTTAAGGCCACCATCATTTAATGTGCAGGTGCTCAGGTATTACCTCCCATTATTTACTACAAATAGTGGTGGGTTAATTCAAGTAATTGATTTACCGTAGTTGAATAGCATCCTTTGCAAAACTGGATTTTTGGTTCAAATCGAGGCTTTCATAATTTCAAAAACGTAGTTTACTGGTCATAAATGAGGCTCTTGAAATTTTGAGTAACGAAGCGTTGGGCCAAAAGGCAGGTTTTTCAAAGGATGCTAATATTCATACTGAATGATTTTTGATTCCTCAAATTTGGGGAACGATGTTGTCCTCTCATTCAAAATCAATTCCCTCCTCATTCAACGTGTTACCTCATCTCAATGGATAACACCCGAATTTCGGGTTAGAATCCCTCGTCGGAAAAGTGATAGTGCTGTCGTAATTGTGTGTCGGAAAAGTGATAGCATTTAGCGCGTTTTTTACAGCGGGATCGGGGTGCTGTTATGATTTTTGCTTCA
>JBCCLN010000070.1:0-16925 GCA_039026865.1 Bacteroidota bacterium
TTCAGAATTTCAATAACGTAGTTTACGGGTTGTATATGAGGCTTTTGAAATTTTGAGTAACGAAGCGTTGTGCCAAAAGGCGGGTTTTTCAAATGATTCTAATATTCATACTGAATAATTTTTCATTCCCCAAATTTGAGGAATCAAAAATTATTCAGTATGAATATTAGAATCCTTTGAAAAACCCGCCTTTTGGCACAACGCTTCGTTACTCAAAATTTCAAAAGCCTCATTTACAACCCGTAAACTACGTTTTTGAAATTCTGAAAGCCTCGATTTGAACCAAAAATCCAGTTTCGTAAAGGATTCTATTCAACTACGGTAAATCAATTACTTAAATCAAGCCATCACTAGTTGTGGTGAATAATGCGAGTTAAAAAAGCCCGAAACAGGATTTTTCGGAAAGGACTCTTTTATAGAAGGTGCAAGTAGAAAAAGAAAGGGATATAGTACAGAAAACTTTAATACTATCAGCAAAGCGGAACTCACATTGATCGAAAGAAAAACCGACAAAATACCCAAGTCTCAGAAAACCCAACGAACAGCTTAACAGTAATCGATTCAGAGAAAAATCATTCAATATTAAAAACAATAATTCCTCTTAAGTCTAAAAGTTGAATAAATTAAAAATGATTAACTACCCTACGTTAAATTTTTTAATAGCCGCCAGTAATCTCAGACCTTCTTTAAGGTAAGGATCATTTTTAAGTTTTTCATTGGTCTCATCTTCAGTTACGATTTCATTAGTATCAATACTTGTTTCCAATTGATCAGTCTTTTCCTGATTTGCCTGCCTGGTTTCGTAATTTAAAGAAACCGAGGTTTGATCTCTGTTCTTCTTTGCTTTTTCAATGTCCTGAACCAACTTTTTAAGTTCTGGATCATTATTGAGATGTGACAGATACAAATTATTCAGATGATCCAACAATTCTGCAGATATGTTATTGGTTGGCATAAAAGTAGCACTGGTGATTTCATCCCAAGGTAGTGCGTTTTCTCTGCTAGCTTCACCAAAATCTTCCGCAGAATACATCGAGGGGAACTGAATATCAGGTGATATACCTACCTTTTGATTGCTACTTCCCGAGACACGGTAAAATTTTGCAAGTGTCATTTTAATTTGGCCAAGTTTCATTTCTGGATTTCGAATATATCTGTCTAAACCTATAATATTTTGCACAGTGCCTTTACCAAAAGTGCTTTCACCAAGAATAATCCCTCGTTTATAATCTTGAATAGCTCCTGAGAAAATCTCAGAAGCAGAAGCACTGCCTCTATTGACCAGGACTGCTAATGGGCCCTCATAAAATACTTCACCTCCGTCTTCGTCATCCATTCTATCTACTGTAGTATTATGATTTTTTACCTGCACTATAGGTCCATCAGGAATGAATAATCCTGTCAGCTCAATTGCTTCTTGTAGGGCTCCTCCCCCATTAAATCTTAAATCGACCATGAGACCATCCATCCCCTGAGCTTCCAATTCAGTGATTAGTCTCCTAACATCACGTGTTGTGCTACGATAATCTTCAACTCCCGAACGGAGATCATCGAAATTCAGATAAAAGCTTGGAATGGTAATCACTCCCAAGTTATAGGTTGTGTTACCTTCTGTAATAGGAATCATTTCCGCTTTAGCAGCCTGGTCTTCCAGTTTGATCTTGTCCCTGACCAACCTTAACGTATCCGGCAGGGCATTAATACCTTCACTTGCTTTTAAGATTTGCAGCCTCACTACCGAACCTTTTGGCCCTCTTATCTTCGCGACCACATCATCCAATCTCCAACCAATAACATCTAAAAACTCGCTATTATCTCCTTGAGCAACTCCAATAATTTTATCATCTTTCTGAAGGCGTTTGCTATTGTAGGCTGGTCCACCGGCTATAATGTCAGCCACCTCAGTATAGTCAAGGTTTTGGGTCAATCGGGCTCCGATACCTTCCAAAGAAAGCCCCATCTCGATTTGAAAATTTTCTGCTGCCGGCGGAGAAAAATAATTCGTGTGTGGATCATATGAGCTGGTATATGCATTCATATAGCTTTGGAATACATCTTCACTATTGTACTGATAAATCGCTTTTTGAATGCGTTGGTACCTTCTCCTCAGACTTTTAGCAATATCATCCCATTCTCTGCCGGCGAGTTTATAACTCAGTGCCTGGTTTTTGGTTATTTTCCTCCAAATTTCTTTTTTCTCATCTTCATTTTTAGGATAATGTGCGTTCTCTCTGTCATAAACATATTTTTCATCCACTGTGAAGTCAAAACCTTGATCAAGTAATTCAAAGACGTAATCTATCCGCTCTAAGGCTCGCTTTCTATAAAGTGTGAAAACATCGTAAGCGAAATCTAATTTGCCCGCTGGAATCTGGTCATCTAGCTCATACCTAATGTATTCATACTTATCAATATCAGAAGAATAAAAGTCTGCTTTGTAAGGATCTAATGACTCAAAATAGTAGTTGAAAACCATCGAGGAGATGGAATCTGATAATTCTAGTTTTCTGTAATGCATTCTCTTTAGGAGATTAGAGATAACGTATGCTTCACTCGGATGCTCTTCCATCGGTTTTAAGACCTTTAGAGAATCTGCATCAAAAAATTCTTGTATTTCTGATCCATACTCTGAGGAAACTCCAAATGAAGTGAGTACAACAAATCCAACTATCAGCAGCAACTTATTCATAAAATTTGATTAATTGATATAAAATTCTAATAACGCAATATGCAAAAGATTAATTTTAAAAATAGCTCAATTTTGATAAGTAACTAATAAACGTAGATTAAACCATTCTCTTAAGTTTAAATTCCTTATAAAAACATTGTCCAGGGATTCTAATCTTGATGATGCTTAACTATTAGTTATTTAAATTTTTAAAAAAAGAGGCCTTTTTTTGAAGTGAAAGTCAGACAGCAAGCTAGCACAAATGTCATGAGTAAAGCTGGATAAAGCTGTAGGAACGTCCATCTAACTTAATCATCTTTTTAGGATGATTTTGAAGCTATTGATTATGTGCTTTAACAAGATTACTAGTCCTTTTTCATTTGATACGGATTACTATCAGACAGGCAAAAAGGATTAATATGATTAATTATCATGTAAAACTTTGTTGATTTGTTTAAAAGCATTGAAAAAATATAGTGCACAAATAATCGGAGAAGTCGGTAAGATCATGTATTTATAGAGAAGAAAATACAACTTTGAGAATCTATAGATACATTCTTTTCTCTAATTCACCACCAATCGCTCCTTGATCAATTTCTTGTCAAGATATTGAATCAAAACAATGAGTACTCCGGCGATAACCGCTATAGGAACTAGTCTATTCACTTTTTCTTCACTCATTTTTTGTATCAAATCAGGAAAAAAAAGCATAATACAAACGTATCCGGCCAAAACTATCAAAATAACCCCGAGCGCTAAAAACAAATAAATTTTTTGCTGACTACGTAATTCTTTTCTTTTGATAGTGCTGAAGACATTCTTTTCAAAGCCTTTGCTTAATTCAAAGTCTATTTCGGTCTTTAATGCTTCATCAATCCAATTTTCAATTTTCATAGCAATGCTACCTCTCTCTTGGCATATTGTTCCACAATATTTTTTAATTTCCTTCGTGCTCTGTGAATATAATTTTTTACCGTTCCTTCTGGCATACCAGTCACTTCTACAATTTCAGGATAGCTAAATCCATCCAGATAGAATAACGTCAATACCGTTTTATAATTAATAGGCAATTGATCCACCAACCCATTTATAAATTGTTTCATATCCTTTTCTTCAGTTACCGATAATTCAACTCCGATTTTAAAAGAAACCTCATCCAGATCCACTTGATCTATCCTTTTCTTCTTGGCAAAATTTACCGCTGTTCGATATGCGATGGTTGCAATCCAGGTTGAAAGCTTCGCATCAAACTTGAATGTATTCAATTTGTAATAAATTTTAATAAAGACATCCTGACATATCTCCTCTCTATCCATGGAGGAATCTATTACTCTTGCAACCATATGCACCACTAACCTTTGATACTTTTCAATGAGTAGTTTAAAAGCTGTGTCACTTCCTTTCAAGATCTGACTAACTAGTTCCTGATCGTCCATTCATCATATAGGTCAAACAATTCAATCAAATTGTTGCAATAGTTTGATGGAAATATTTTTTGATTGCAACATTTTAGGAATTGCTTTCTGTCTATTTCTTTAGTGAGAAATGATTAACAAAAAGAACAATTGAATAAAAGTTAGAAATTATGAATGATTTAGTACCAATAATTGCAATTATCTCTGTTTTTGGATCCATTATTTTGTTTGTGAATATTCTTACCAATTACTCTCTTAAAAGAAAGTTGATTGATAGAAACATGGTGAATGAACAAGCCACAAATCTTTTTCATCAAGAAACTAACAAGCAAAACTCATTGAAGTGGGGTCTCATTATTCTCTTCGGTGGTTTAGGACTTATCGTGATAGATTCATTAAGATTAGATGGTGATAATGCAATGGCATGGGGAATAGAAGCAGTGAGTGTAGCCATAGGATTCTTGCTCTATTTTTTGGCTATTAGAAAAACATAAAACCAAAATCGTATATTTAAAGACCTAGAATTTGGGTTGAAACATTACATCATTTTCCCTGGATCATTGTCTTTTGATAAATAACTCTTGTATAGCGCCTAAACCAGTCTACAGAATTGAGAGTTTTTTTACTGAAACTTCGTCTTTCCACGTTAGTACGGTTAGTCTTAAACCAAGATGGTAATAGTGATTCAAATCTCACTTTTCAATACTTATTTGTCTTCTTTAACTATTCGTGAAATTTTCATTAACTTCTTTCAAACCATTGATATGCTGGTAGTGTCTATGATACATTATGAAATGGAAAATTATCATTAAGATCCTATATATAATTGCTTTATTCGCTATTGCCGCTATCAAATGGGATCAAAATGATTCAAAACTTATTGATTCAGAACCCCAAATAAACCCTTCTGAATTACAGCAAGCATATCACCAGGCCTAGCTCAAGCAATTGTTTTTTCCCAGGCTATATTTGTGTTGTAGTTCAAACTAATAACACTAAAAGAAGAATCCAATGAAATTCAGACCTGGTGTACTTACTGGACAGGAAGTTACTGATCTTTTTAATTATGCTAATGATAATGATTTTGCACTACCAGCTGTTAATGTAACAAGTTCGAGTACAGTGAATGCAGTACTAGAAACAGCTAGAGAAGCAAATTCTCCTGTGATGATACAATTTTCCAATGGTGGCGCTGCTTTTATGGCAGGAAAAGGGCTTTCTAATGATGGGCAAGCAGCAGCTGTGACCGGTGGAGTTTCAGGAGCACAACATGTTCATCAAATGGCTGTAGCTTATGGCGTAACGGTAGTACTACATACTGATCATGCAGCGAAAAAACTACTGCCATGGATCGATGGATTGCTAGAAGCAAGCGAAAAACACTTTGAACGAACAGGTAACTCGCTTTATTCATCTCATATGCTGGATCTTTCGGAAGAACCTTTAAAAGAAAACATTGAAACCTGCGTATCATATTTCAAACGTATGACTAGAATGGGAATGACACTTGAAATTGAGTTGGGAGTAACTGGTGGCGAAGAAGATGGTGTGGACAACACCGATGTGGACAATGCGCTCTTGTATACTCAACCAGAGGAAGTTGCTTATGCTTATGAAAAGCTAAAAGAAGTAAGTGATAATTTTACCGTTGCTGCAGCATTCGGAAATGTGCATGGGGTATATAAACCCGGAAACGTAAAATTAACGCCCATAATACTTAAGAACTCTCAAGATCACATTCAGAAAAAATATAACACAGGCCATAATCCAGTAAATTTTGTCTTCCACGGAGGATCTGGTTCCTCGAGAGAAGAAATTAGAGAAGCTATCAATTATGGCGCAATCAAAATGAATATTGATACCGACATGCAGTGGGCCTATTGGGATGGCATTCGCGGATATTATCAGGCACATGAAGAATACTTACAAAGTCAAATTGGCAACCCAGAAGGAACAGATCAACCTAACAAAAAGAAGTATGATCCCAGGGTATGGATAAGGGAAGCGGAAAAATCAATGATCGGAAGACTTAAGCTTGCTTTTGAAGATTTAAATTGCCTTAATCGAAATAATTAAGCAAGATTAGCATTTACCCTAGACATTTCCTTATTATTCTTGCTATTATCAGCTCCAAATAACAACTATCTAGATGAAGAAAATTTCTGTAATAGGTAGTGGCACTATGGGTAATGGTATTGCTCATGTTTTTGCTCAGTATGATTATGCCGTTTCACTCATAGATATTTCCGAGCAGGTATTAAAAAAAGCTATTGCCACTATTACTAAAAACCTAGATCGACAAGTGCTAAAAGAAAAAATCACTGAAGATCAAAAAAATAGTGCTCTGGCAAATATTCAAACATTTACTTCAATCGAAGAAGGGATACATTCAGCTGACCTGGTAGTAGAGGCAGCCACCGAAAACTTTAACACCAAAAAAGAGATTTTTGAAGGTATGGATACCTATGCTCCCTCAGATACGATCTTATCAACTAATACTTCCTCT
This sequence comes from Bacteroidota bacterium, assembly GCA_039026865.1. GTDB lineage: Bacteria > Bacteroidota > Bacteroidia > Cytophagales > Cyclobacteriaceae > Ekhidna. Next base: position 6,590 of record JBCCLN010000070.1, read on the forward strand.
ATTTCTATTACAAAGATTGCTGCGATAACTAAGAGACCGGATAAAGTGATAGGTCTGCATTTCATGAATCCTGTTCCTATGATGAAGCTGGTAGAAGTCATTCGAGGATACGCCACTTCAGATGAAACCACCTCTAGTGTAATGGAAATAAGCGAAAATCTTGAAAAGACCCCTGTTGAGGTGAACGATTACCCTGGATTTGTAGCAAATAAAATTCTCATGCCCATGATCAACGAAGCTATCATTACGCTTCATGAGGGAATAGCAGGGGTAGGAGAAATAGATACGGTGATGAAGCTAGGTATGGCCCATCCTATGGGACCATTGCGGTTAGCAGATTTTATTGGATTAGATGTTTGTCTTTCTATTCTTAATGTTCTGTATGAAGGTTTTGGAAATTCTAAATATGCACCATGCCCACTGTTAATAAACATGGTGACTGCAGGCTATCTTGGAGCCAAAACAGGAGAGGGTTTTTATAAATACAGTCCAGGAACCAAAGATTTTGAAATAAGCAAGATATTTAAAAAACAAACTACGTTTTATCAGAAAACTTGACAGAAATTCACTAAAAAGATATTGTTGTTAATGTAACAATGTTTTGATCTTCACTGAACTAAAGAAAACTCATGAGAAAACACCTACTAACCTGGATCATAATTGGATTGATAGTATTCCAATCTTGTTATAATTCAACATCACAAGAAGAAATGCAAAAGATGAAAATACCTAATGCTCCTACGGCAAAAAAAGCAGACACTGTTCTCAATGAGCATGGACAAACAAGAATTGACCCCTACTTTTGGATGAGACTCTCTGATGAACAGAAAAGAGCAAAAGATCCGGACAATCATACCACGGAAGTTCTTGACTACCTCACTGCTGAGAATAACTATACTAAGCAAGCCTTGTTTCATACTGAGGAATTACAAAAAAAACTCTACAACGAAATCATTGGTCGGATCAAGCAAACGGACGAATCTGTGCCTTATTTATCTAATGGATTTTGGTATTATACCCGATATGAAGAAGGTGGTGAATACCCTATCTATTGTAGAAAAAAAGAAACACTAGACAACGAGGAAGAAATTCTCATTAATGTTAATGAATTGGCTCAGGGATATGAATACTATTCTGCTTTTCCAGCCGGTATTACTCCAGATAATAATATTTTAGCCTTTGCTGAAGATACTTTAAGCAGGCGTATTTATAGAATAAGATTTAAAAATCTGGAAACGGGTGAATTCTTAGAAGACAAAATAGAAAACACAACCGGTGGAGGCGCTTGGGCGAATGACAATCAAACTTATTTTTATACTTCCAAAAATAAAGTCTCGTTACTATCTGAAAAAATTTACCGCCATCAGCTAGGGACACCCCAAGAATCAGATGTGATAGTGTATCAAGAAAATGATTCTTCCTTTTACATTGGAGTTTATAAATCCAAATCCGAAAACTATATCATCATATGGAATAGCAGTACTTTGGTCAGTGATTACCATATCCTGAAAGCCAATAACCCCACGGGTAAATTCAAACAGTTTGTACCACGTGATGGAACTGCACATGAATACAGCCTTTCTCATTTTCAGGATAAGTTTTATATCGTAACAAACAGGGATGCCAAAAACTTTAAATTGATGGAAGTCTCTGAGAATAATACTGCTGAAAGAAACTGGAGAGAAGTAATCCCTCATCGCGATGATGTTCTTTTAGAGGGTATAGAACTCTTCAATGACTACATGGTGGTGGATGAGCGGAAAGCAGGATTGACAAATCTCAGAGTTATTAATCAGACTTCTGGTGATGAACATTACCTTGATTTTGGGGAGCCTGCGTATAATGCTTATATATCCATAAATGCAGAATTCAATACCAAAACGCTTAGGTTTGGATATACATCAATGACCACTCCTAACTCCACCTATGATTACAATATGGAAACAAAGGAGAAAACCTTAATGAAACAGCAAGAGGTTGTAGGAGGGCATAATCCCGGAGATTACGTGACTGAACGTGTCTGGGCTACCGCGAGGGATGGTGTAAAAGTTCCCATTTCGATTGTATACAAGAAGGGATTTGAAAAAAATGGTAAAATGCCAGTACTTCAATATGGTTATGGCTCTTATGGAGCTACCATTGATGCGAGTTTCAGTTCTGTTCGATTAAGCCTATTGGATCGTGGGTTTGCTTATGCAATTGCCCACATTAGAGGCGGTCAAATGATGGGGAGGCAATGGTATGAAGATGGTAAAATGTTCAAAAAAATGAATACATTCAACGATTTCATAGACTGTTCTAAATTCCTGATCGAAGAAAATTACACTTCTCCAGCGCATCTTTACGTTCAAGGCGGAAGCGCTGGTGGTCTCTTGATGGGGGCAGTAATCAACCTGGCTCCAGAATTGTATAAAGGAGTGTTAGCAGGCGTTCCGTTTGTAGATGTCGTTTCCACCATGTGGGATGAAACCATTCCTTTAACAACAAATGAATTTGACGAATGGGGCAATCCAAAAGAACTGGAATCTTATGAGTACATGATGTCATACTCACCTTACGATAATGTAACAAATCAGGCTTATCCCAACCTGCTAGTAACAACCGGCTTGTTCGATTCACAAGTGCAGTATTGGGAACCCGCAAAGTGGGTAGCTAAACTTCGTGATAAAAAGACGGATAATAATCTCTTAATACTAGATACCGATATGGAGGCGGGGCATGGAGGAGCCTCCGGAAGATTTAAACGATATGAAACCACTGCCCTTCAGTATGCTTTCTTGCTAGATTTAGAGGGAATAAAAGAGTAAAAACTTGAGAATTGGAATTAGCTTTTGAATCTTTAGGGCGTTCAAAATAATCGTTTCGTTTTGATTTCAATGTATTTGTTAATCACACTCGTATTCAGATTTTCCGGGCTAGTGTATAATGACAGAATCCCATTTTGAAGTAATATTTTTTGTGCACTCGCTTTCTCATCAATAATTTGCTTGGCTATTGACTTATTATAAATATCAATAGCGGAGGTGTAACGTTCTTTAATCACTAGATCTAACTCTGTGTTCCTAAAGAAAACAAGAAGCAATAAATGGTGGCGATTAATCATTTTTAAGAATGGCAGTTGCCTTTCCAATGAATAATTAGATTCAAAATTTGTATAAAGAAGAAGTAAGCTTCTTTGTTTTATTTTTTGCATCAAAAACCAGTAAAGTGTCGCAAAATCGGGCTCATTGAATTGTGTTTTCTGATTATAAAGTGTTTCCAGTAAATAATTAATCTGAAGGTTTCTTTTTAAAGCTGGAATAAATGTTTCCGGTTTATGCTGAAAGGTCACCAACCCGGCCCGATCTCCTTTTTTTATCGCCACATTGGAAAGTACCAAAGAGGCATTGATAGCGTAGTCTAGTAAAGTCATACCTCCAAAAGGCATCTTCATTGGTCGCCCCTTATCTAAAACAGAGTAGATGAGCTGGGATTTTTCATCTGCATAATGATTGACCATCAAGTTGCCCTTGCGCGCAGACGCTTTCCAATTGATATAACGTGGATCATCCCCAAGTACATAGCCTTTAATATGGTCGAACTCCGTACTCTGACCGACTCGCTTGATCTGTTTTTGACCTCCTAGTTTTAAGGATTGCGAAATGGCCGAAATCTCGTATTTCTTCAAGTTCAGAAAGGATGGATACACTTTAACAACTTTTGGTGCACCAAACTTGAACCTTCTTTTAATCAATCCCAATCTGGAATTAACCAGCACATTGGTTTTACCAAATCCATATTCTCCCCGCTCAGTTGGTCTGAGGTTGTAAGTTTTAATGGCTTGCTTTTCTGACTTTAGTTCTAATTCAATCCTAAAGTCTCTGAGCTGAAATTGAGCGGGTAATTCATCAAAGATGAGTAATGAAACCTCAACAGGATATTGATTGACGATCGAAAAGGCTACTTCATTCTCATCTCCGTTTGAAAACCGGTCCGGCAAGAAACGTTCGAGGGCAATTCGGCCTTTAATAAAAAATAATAAAATGATATCCGCAAAGGTGAATATCAATAAAGATATGGTCAATCCTTTAGCAAGAATGAAAACAAGAAAGGAGAAGTAGCCAAAGAAAAGTAATACTACACAAGAAATTGCTACAAAATAAAAACGATATCCAGGAAAAATTTTCACTACTTAGGAACTTCCACTTGCTGAAGGACCTGTTCCGTTACTTCTTTGATGGTAATTCCTTGTAGCTCTGCCTCCGGGGATAAAATGATTCTATGCTCCACAACCGGCCTAAATAATTGTCTGATATCCTCTGGAGAGACAAAATCACGTCCTTGTATGGCTGCAAAAGCTTTTGAGGACTTCATTAAATCAATAGATGCTCTTGGAGAAGCCCCCAAATACAGCGAGTGGTGGTCCCTGGTCTGTCCAATTAATTGTACGATATAGTTTATTAGGCTTTCCTTCATCATAATCTTCTCCAGATTTTCTCTAATACTAACTATTTCTTCTTTGCTAAGCACTGACTTGATGAAATCCAGTTTATGGTGATTGGTATTTTCATCGGTCATTTGTAGGATTTCACTTTCCTCTTTGCCATCTGGGTAATCCACCACAATCTTAAAAATAAATCGATCCAGCTGCGCTTCAGGCAAACGATAGGTTCCCTCTTGCTCAATCGGATTTTGGGTAGCTAGCACCATGAATAAGTTTTCTAAGGGATAAGTTTCTCCATCATTAGAGATTTGTTTCTCTTCCATCACCTCAAACAGTGAAGCCTGAGTCTTTGCCGGTGCTCGATTGATCTCATCAATTAATACCAGATTTGAAAATATAGGACCTTTTTTGTACTCAAAGGATGTAGATTTTGGATTAAAAACAGAAGTCCCTAAAACGTCAGAGGGCATTAAGTCAGGTGTAAACTGAATACGCTTAAAATCAGCATCTATCAACTTAGCTATCAGCTTAGCTGCTAAGGTTTTGGCAATTCCTGGAACGCCTTCGATTAAAACATGTCCCCTGGCAAATAACGCAGTCATAATCAAGTCAAACATTACCCGTTGTCCTATCAATACCCTAGAAGCTTCTTCTCTGAGCTCATCGATCTTTTGAGAAAGCTGCGTTAGATCTATTCTGTTTTCAAAATTGCTCATGTGAACTGTTCAATTTTCTCGGATAAATCAATTAACATTTTTTCATTAATCTGAGGCAGATCTCTCACCTTCAATATCAGTTCAAAAGTTTGAATGACCTTATTCACTTCCATCCCTGATTTTGAACTGAGCTGTCTATAAAATTTTTCGGAATAATCTATTTTCAAATAATATTTTTCTCTAAGATCCCGTAAGAAATGATTCACTAACCGCTGCGCTGCTTTTTTATGATTTTTTTCCCTATAGAATAGTGCTCCAAGTGTCTTCACGTAATCGACTGTGGCATTAAATGGAGGATGAATTACAGGAATAGGCCTTTGAGTACGTCTAGAGGTAATCACCAAGAAAATCAGCACAATGAATAACCCAAGATACAAAGACCATTTTAAAGGCGGCTGTCTCAAAAAATATCTGAAAGGGGTGTTAGCTTCTCCTTTTCCTAATTGATAAAACAAAGTAAAGTGTGTTTTTTCCTCCGGGAGAAAGGACAGCATTTGAGCGGCCGCCTCATAATTTTCATTGAATAATAAACCAAAATTGGTAAACACATAGGGCGTGGAGCACAGGAACAAATTACCTTTACCTATATTTCTCGAAATAAGAATAGGGTCATTTTCAAGAGTAGCTAGTACTTTCCATTTACTGTTTTCCTCCAGAATGAAGTAATTAGAAACCAATGAAAATGGATATTGAAATTTTGAAGAATCTGTCAATAAAATGGTACTGGTAGCTGCTTCAAAAATGGTTTGATTTAAGAGATGGAAACTAAATGCTTCATCAAAATTCAGAGAGTCTTTTAGGGCCGCTGAAAACTGGTTTGATCCTATAAATACGTTCACTCCACTATTCAGCTTAGCCAATAAACTTCTATAATCCACTCCCGCAATTTCAGCAAAATCGGAAAGAATAAGCAAGTTCTCAATCTGAGACAATTCCGCGATGGTTTTATTGGATACTTCAAATGATCCATTGAAGAGGTCGTGGGATCTCTCCGATAAAATGTAGGCGCCGAATGGGTTTTTGTCATTATTGCTGAATGTCACGGTCCAATTGATTGGTTTTGGTGCTAAAAAACTTGTACTTACATAAGTTACAAATAGCAAAATGAATAGAATCAAAAACTTTTTCTCACCCTTTCTCATATGTTTGATTCGAGTTTTTGAGATAACTTTTCTCCTTTTTGAAATTCTTCCTGACCCGCATCAAAATCACCGTACCAGATATATTCAAAAAGTTGCGCAATTTCTGCATAAGAATCGGCAAGATCTCCCTTCAACTCTTGTTGGTAGTCGTAAGGAGATTTCCATTCTCTCAAGTTGATCTTTCCTTTTTTCGACAAAGAGGATAGGGTTTTTAAATAAAGGTATCTAATAGCTAGCTTGAAGTTTTGCTCTTTGATTGCTTCATGGATCAGTAATTCAAAGTCGTCTGGTTTCGTTTGTAAAACACTAGAAACCTCTGTTTGATGCATCTTATAATGTGAAGTAAATCCTCCCCCATATCTTAATTTTACAAAATAAAAAACAGCCGCTCCTATCACTAAAAATAATATTAGGTAATAAGCAATTCGAATAATCAAAGGAATATTGGGATTAAGAAAAATCTCTCTCAAAAGGCTTTGAACCCACCAAGAAATCCGTTCCCAGATAGATGGTGGTTTCACTTTATAATTCATGTAATTAAATGTCTCCTGGTCTGCAAAGGTGCTCATCGCTTGTTTATCAAACATTCTAATCATTTTCTGCTGACCATTTAATCTATTTGATTCATGAGAGGATAAATTGATTCGGTATAAGTGATTGATTTTAAGACACATAAAGTGATATTTATTGAAATCTGTACTGTTCAAATTTGAGCGATAGAATAGTTTTATTGGGTCTAAATCAATTTCACTGTCGATTAGTATGTTATCTTTCACAATCATTACATCCCGAGTAATTCGGGTCAGAACGAGCAAGTAAAAAGAGAAGAGTGCGAAAACAGCAAGAGGGTAATTAGTTTTTATCAAAATCCGCAATTTCGTTCATTAATCCCCTTCCCTCCGACCGCTCTACCAGGTTGGCATATTGATAGCCCCATCCAATAAGAGGAATGCAGTAAGTCAGATACCCTCCTACCATAGAAATTGCTAATGCAACGGTCATGTATCCATTAGTAAATGTTTCAAACATTTCGGTCGGATCATTAGGATTAGTCGCGGATTCCTCAATTAAAGTGAAAATATTCGTGAAGTATACGGCCATAAAAGGCAATGAAAAAATCAGTTGGATTACATAAGCAAGAATATAACAAACCAAGCCAATCCCGAAGGTACTCCACCATTTTCCTCGAAGTAAGGTAAATGTCCTACCTAAGGCTCTAGGCACAGAAACATCCTCAAAGACATATGTCGCAAAAGCTAGTGGTAACACAAACAACAGAAATACACCTGGAAGAATAAAAAAAAGGAACGCAAAAAATACAATGAAACCGACAAGGACTCCAAGAATCAAAATACCTCCGTATTTTTTTAGGGAAAATTTAAATACATAACCAATGGGTGTATCTTTTGCCACACCTTCATTGTAGAGTCGAAAGTAGGTTAGCGAAACGGCAATGATCATTGATCCTGCTAACCAACTTATTAAAATCATGAGAAAGTAATTTCCTCCCAACAAGGAGAAAAAATTAAACACCTGACTGTTATCTGCAAAATCGAATGCGGCAGTCATAGAAGAAAACAGGTTATTTAAAAGTAGACTCATAACTAACGCTACAGGCCCTCCAATAAACAATAGGTTTAAAAAAAGCCGCCAAATATTCTCTCTCAAAAACTCAACAGTAGCATTTATTTTCGCTCCAAAATCCCTAAGCTTATAGAACTTAATTCTTGGCTCTGACATTTCTATATGTTTCAATTGGTAAAACAACAAAATAATAAACCATCAATCCAAAAGAACTTACGATAATGGCAAGTTTAATTCCTACAGGCCATTGTGTATATCGAGTCAAAAATGATTCAATAAACCCTGCGAGAGTGAAAAATGGAAAAAGTCCCATCACGATCTTGAGTCCACTTATTGCTGCTTTTTTAAACGAGTAACTTCTTGGATAAGATCCGGGAAATAGAAGTCCATTCCCCATTTTAATCCCTGCGCCCCCTGCTATCACAATCGCAGATATCTCAACTGTGCCGTGAATCCAGACCGAAAGTAAGGTTTCATCAAAAAAGCCATGTTGAATAAAAAAATAATGGAAAACACCAAGCATGATTCCATTTCTAAATAAAATCATTCCTGTTCCTGCCGCTGTAAAAAAACCAAAAATGAAAGCAATAAAAGAAACTCGAATATTATTTGAGGTGATAGCAAAAAACATATACCACTGATCCGCACTTCCGTAGACCCCCATAGGATCTCCTTTTTTGATATTTTCTAATGTCATATCCACATAACCATCGCCCAGGATAAGTCTTGCAAAAGTTTGATCGTTTGCTGCACTAATCAATCCAACCAATACACCCATTGCCATAATTAGAAATGAATATAACATAGGTTTGGCGGCCATAGACACTTCATTTGGAACCTCATGTTTCCAGAAATAAACAAATCTTCTTCTACTTTCAGGTCTATTTCGGTAGATTAAGTTATGAATCTTGAGACTGAGTTGATTGAGATAAGTCGTTAAAGAAGTCTGAGGATATTTCGCTTTTGCGAACGCAAGATCTTCTGTTGAGTGTATATACATCTTAGTAAGGTCATCTGCTGAGGGCTCCCCTTTTTCAAGCTCGTCTTCGTAGCCAGTCCATTTCTCCTTATTTAACTTTACAAATAATGCCTGTTTCACGTGTATATTGTTTATTCCTAAGTTCGCGTATATCATTCTCTATGAAGACTCACTTAACGATTGGTACAATTCGCCTTCAAATCTTTACATTCATTTTATCCGTAATTTCCAAATATCTAGAATAATATAGACGGAAAATAAAGTTTTCGGATAATTGCGTGGATTTTTCGACGTTTAGTTTGAATTTATGGGCTTGCTTAAAAATAAATTTGTTTTAAACCATGCCTCAAGGTTTGTGATGAGGTCATTTGCAGATGTCGAAATTTGTTACTAATCAAAATATAGAAATAGACCTAGAGCTAGGGAGCCTTGGAGATCGTATAGCAGCTTTTTTTATAGATCTCATTATTATAATTACCATTATTCTCGTGAGCTCACTCTTTATTTCCAATTTATCCCTTAAAGGTTGGATGATCACGCTGATCTATATCCCTTTGATGTTTTACACCTTTGCATTCGAATACTTCGGGAACGGACAAACTTTAGGAAAGAAGGCCATGAATATTAAAGTAGTGAAGTTGGATGGCTCCACTCCTACTATCGGAGGCTATCTTCTTAGATGGCTCTTCCGAATAGTTGACTTATGGTTATATCCTGTAGCCTTTGCTCCGGCAGTTATCACTATCATTGCTACAAAACATGGCCAGCGAATTGGAGATGTGGTTGCCGGAACCACCGTTATTAAAATAAGAACTATTGGAGTTATACAAGCTTTCAAAAGTGTGGCCAAAGAAGACCATAAGATTACTTTCACCTCTGTAAAATCGCTCACAGACAAACAAATAGAGTTACTCAAGAAGGCCCTAAAAATGCGAAAAGAAGGATACAATCAAGAAGGAGTATCCGTCTTAGCTCAAAAAATTAAGGAAAAACTAAAAGTGGATTCAGACTTGCCTGATGTGAAATTTCTATATACCATCATTGCAGATTACGAATATTTGGCCAATCAAATTTCTTAAAAATAAATGTTCAATCTAACCCGAAAAACTCAGGCATTATTTGCTATATATCAGCCATTTATATTTTCAAGAAAATATTCTGATTTTGTCCTTGCAAATGAAATAATCCTTTGGAGAGTAGATCACACCCGAACTTTACCGCACTCAATCTTGAATCACTACAGCAGCTAGTAAAAGCGCTTTCTTCTCAGGTAAATAAGCTAAAACATTAAGTAGTGTCTCTAAGAAAACAGTATCTTTTGAAAGAAAACGATGTTTTTAGCTCATAGAGCATGTTTTTTGAAATTTCGATGCACAAATAGTCATTGAATCTATTTTTGAAATTTTAGTGAAAACGCAATGAAATCACAGGTTTACCTTCAATTCGTTCAAAATTCAGATGAATTTTTGAGAAATTGATTCCAAAGTATAAA
>JBCCLN010000071.1:0-16527 GCA_039026865.1 Bacteroidota bacterium
ATCTAGAACCAAGGGTTAAGGGAGCTTTTTTTTAACCGCAGAGTTTAAGGAGAATGTAAGGAGGTAAAGGAGGAGGTTGTTTTGTGTCATATATAAGAAAGCACATTCATGCAAGAATATCTACTTACTCAACATATTATTGGAGCAGCTATGAATGTACATTCCCAACTTGGTCCCGGACTTTTAGAATCCGCCTATCAGGAATGTTTGGCTTATGAATTGAATAAATGTGGATATAGCGTCCAGAAAGAGAAATCCTTACCCCTTGTATACGAAGAAATTACACTAGAATGTGGATACCGAGTTGACTTGTTGGTAGAAGACCAAATCATCATTGAAGTTAAGGCTGTTGATACACTCAATGATGTTCACTTAGCTCAAGTTCTTACCTACTTGAAATTGGCAAATCTCAGGCTAGGGCTTTTAATGAATTTCAATGTATTGCGCCTAAAAGATGGGCTACAACGAGTGATAAATAATCATTATGTAGAATGATTTCTGAAAAAATTTAACCACAGAGAAAAAGGAGGGATTTGGTTACTATTACTAGATTCAAAACATGAAACCCTAAAAAAATCTCTGCGAATCTCCTTTTTCTCTCCTATTCCTCTGCGGTAAAATCCATTTGCAATACAAACCCCTTAGGGTATATTCACACATAAATACCTATTAGGCCACAGGGTATCTACCAAGATATTCATCTTACTATCTTTTTCATTTAACCACAGAGACAAAGGAGTTCTTAAGGAAGAAAAGGAGGGATTTGATTACTATTACTAGATTCAAAACATAAAAACCTAAAAAAATCTCTGCGAATCTCCTTTTTCTCTCCTATTCCTCTGCGGTAAAATCCATTTGAAATACAAAGCCCTTAGGGGATATTCACACATAAATACCTATTTATTAGGCACCAAGGTATCTACCAAGATATTCATCTTGCTATCGTTTTTATTTAACCACAGATACAAAGGAGTTTTTAATGAGGAAAAGGAGGGTTTTGATTTACAAAACCAGGATTCAAAAACCTAAAAAATCTCTGCGAATCTCCTTTTTTTCTCCTATCCCTCTGCGGTAAAATCCATTTGAAATACAAAGCCCTTAGGGTATATTCACACATAAACACCTATTTATTAGGCCACAGGGTATCTGCCAAGATATTCATTTTACTATCGTTTTTATTTAACCACAGAGAGTAAGGATGCCTGTGCGGACTCCCAGCTGCTATCACTAAAATTTAATGCTGTAAATATTGGTTTCGCAATAGCCATGAGTGACTTCATTACAATATTTCCGCCACTACCAAAATTAGACCGTGCCCAACCTGGGTGAACGGAATAAGTGGTAACTCCATTGTTTTTGAGTCGTTCTGCCAGTTCCATCGCATATTGAACAGAAGCTACTTTTGCCTCTCCATAAGCATCAAAATTATTGTATTTGCCATTATTTTAAATTGTTATGCTGCAAATTTGGTGTGATTTTCAATTCTTCATTTAACGGAATTACTGTTTATCTTAACAAGTTTCCAGTTTTATTTTCTTTCTGCTGATAGCTTGCATGAGACATTGTCATTACTGCTTCACTGTTAATCTACTGGATATATTCAAAAAGTGTACGGTTTAGCATTATCACTTTCCCCATAAGCTATGCCATCGTTATTCTTTCATGATTTCTTGGAACTCTTTAACTTTCCAATCATCATTTTCCTTAATAAATAGCTCAAACATAGCCGCATGACTCGCTCCCACAAGTATCATTATTCTTTCATCCGTATCCATGGTGTTCTTTTGAGTCAATGACCACATATAAAGGTTTCTTTTAAACCACTCAGAAGTTAATAAGGGGCCGGAAAAATCATCTTTGCCACCTGCTAACAGCATTAGATCATTGTGAAAGTGATTGGAAAACTTACGCATTTCAGGGCTGTTAAGGTAGTTTGTAAGCTCTGTTAGAGAAGTTCCTGCTTCAATTTTATTGTCAAAGTCTACCGTGAACTTGGCAATTCCATCTTGGATGTTTGACAGTAATTCGGTTTGGTTCGCTTCCTCAATGTCTTTCATGACTTCTTCAAAGGGAAATGAAGTAGCATAATCAATACCATATACTTTCTCCGCATGGTTGGCCTTAGCTGTACGAAAAGCTAGTTGGAAGATTTCATTTTTTAAATAGAACTCGGACAAACTATCCTTTGTGAAGTACTTATTTTCTTTATATAAATGGTACAATGAATCCAACTCATTTTGTTCATCGTAAGGCCATTCTACAAATATTTTGGTAGGGTTATACTCCTTTATTCTTAATGAAATCTGTTCCAACTCATTTTGTGAGTCTTGGCTCAGAATATCGAATGACTTAGTTTTCGCCACATCCGCACCTGGATTATTGTAATGAAAAGTACCTATAAGTAGGACCTCTTTATGCTTGTTAGGGGGTTCTATTGGATTTGTTTGAGGTTTAGTTTGCGTTTCCCTACAACTGAAGAGTGCAACCGAGAGTAGAAATACAAGTACTTTGTTCATCATGTAATTTGTTTGGATAAAAACAAATTTGCCATGTTGATTTTAAATAAAATTGTAAAAGGTTTACCCTACAAGTAAATCCAATGTACATTGCTGTTCCCCATGGTGGTTAAATTTTTGAAAAATGCTCTGGGAGGAAGCTTGGTTAAAGATTTAAAGTTTGCAATCATATGAGATTGATCGAAGAAATCAATGATATGACTCAATTCGGTTAAACTGGTTTTTTCATTGGAGCCCTTCATTTCTGCTACCGCTTTTCTGAAGCGAAGTATTTTTTTGTATTCAGAGGGTGTTTTACATAAGTGCTTTTTAAACTGGGAGATTAATGTTTTTTGGCTGACGTTGAATTCACTTGCTAACTTTGCCGTAGTTATTTTCAGGTTTTCATCTATTTTTGAAATAGCTTCACTCAAAAATGGATGTGTGAATCCGTTCAATTTACTTAGCCAATACTTTTCCAGATTTTCGACCAAAAGCTCTCTGTCTTTAATGTCTAAAATTCCTTTCATCTCCAATTCATAATCGGAAAAGGGTACAAAGCTATTAAATGAACTGTGGCTAAAATTAGCTAGATCTTTTTTTAAGAAAGCATTGAGACCCAGAGGTTTAAAATAAAGGCAGATTTCTTTTACATTACCCTGATACTCAAAACAAATGGGCTCATTAAATCTACAGACCAAGCTTGTTGCTAATGATTTTGACTTAGAAAACTTTGTTATGATTTTATCGTCCAGGACAACATTTTCTGCAGTATTAACAACTGCTACAATTGAATACAGCGAAGGAAAAGTCAGGTAACTTATCTTAATGTCATTTTCGGAATGTTCCAGGATGTAATAGCTTTCTACATACTTTTTCAGCTCTTCGTTTTTGGGATTGAATGTTTCAATCTTCATCTGGTAACAATCTCGTTGATGAAACATGGAGTATTCAGAGTTATCTAACCTTTACCTCAACTTATGGTGTTAACCCCCAGGCTTTTTGAAACCGTTATCTGGATTATGTTTTACCCCCTTTGTTGTGGCTTGCACGCTCTAGCAATCAGTATTTCCACCTTTTTCCCATAATTCAATGGTTTGTTTGATAAACTCTTCAAGACCACTAGCTGATATGTTGACTTTCTTATTGATTCGAATACAGCCCTTTCCTTTATCAAAATCCTTGAGGAGTTCTTGGGCGTTTTCAACTTTATCAATATTTCCAACATATAGACTTACATATGCTCGCTGGGCATTTAGATGAAAAATATTTTTTTCATGGTTCCCATATGATAGCATTTTGTATTCGATTCCTTCATTTAAATGAGGGCCTTGCTTTTTTATCATTTCGCGCACCTGTTCAAGTTTATGTTTTTTCCAATCGCTTTCTAACTTCTCTAAATATTCACTTGGTGTCTTCACATCGTATTGCATAGTTCTTCGTGTTATTATGTTATCTTTCCTATGAAGTTTTCTTTCATTTTCTGTGTTTTTACTTACAACTATTAGCTTCACCGTGAAAGTCCGGTTTTTAGCCTATCCATTGCTTTATCTTATTTTCAATTTCTTGGAAATGTGACCTATGCGGCATGTGTTTACAGTTTTTCAAAAGGTAAATCTCCTTTAAATTCTTAAATACTTTTTGGGCATGGAGAATCACTTTATCAGCAGGAAAAAAAATGTCATTGTCAGCTGCTATGAGATAAACTGGATTATTGAAGTGTTCCACATCCTTAGGTTGCAAAATTTGCGGTCTCCTATAATCTAGGGATACACCGGTTAAAATGGCTTTTTGAAACTCAAACATATAGGTGTCGTCTTCTGCGATAAAGTGTTTTACAAACTCGAGAAGGTCTTTGTCTTTTTGGGTTATTTGGAATTTGATCAGCGGAATAGAAAGCTTGGTAAATGAGGCCCAAAAGTTACCGTTAGCCAGCCCACTAGGAACAACAAGTACACATTTACCTACTTTAGCAGGTCTATGGGCTATAAGCTTCTGAAGAATATAGGCTCCGTAGGAAATACCGATAAAATCTGCCTTACCGATGGCTAATTCATCTAGCACTTCGTCTGCCCAAACTGCAAACGAATCATCTTTGATATTTATTGAAGTTTCTGCGCTTTTAGTGGCTTGACCGATCGTATCAATTGCAAAGAATTGATAGTCCGTTTGAAGGCCTTGGATACACTCCAGTGTTAAAGGAGAACCGGCATGAATACCATGAAAAAGTACTACTTTTTTTCCATTCGGATTCCCTGAAATTATCACCCGTGTCAACCCATAAGAAGTGTAGACATCTTTTTCATTAAATGGAAATCCCAGGCTTCTCAATTTTTTATCATAAAAGTCAAGTACATTCTCTTTGGCTTTAGGGGACTTGTAAATACTTTTCATATTGAGTATGTATTAACGTTTTGCAAAATTAGGTCATTTGGCCTAATTTTGCAAAATGGAAACAAAAAATTTGATTAAAAATCAAAGTAGAATGCTTTTCAATCAGCATGGTGTAAGAAACATCACCCTTCGGGATGTAAGTAAAAAACTCAATAAAAGCTATGGTAATCTAACCTATCATTATCCTACAAAGCAGGATGTGATTTTGGAGCTGCACCGAGATATGAACCTAGAGTTGACCAAACTGCAAAGGCCTTCTGACAATTTGAATTTATTGGCTTATTTTTTAGCCTTACCAGCAATGAGCTACTCCATAACCTTGAAGTATTTATTTTTCAGTATTGACTTTACGGAAATTAAAAGGAACTTCTCTGATGTATATTCGGAAATCTACATGTCTACTGAGACAAGGAGATCGAAATGGTTATCCTTACTGAAAAAGTTAAAGAAGCAAGGGTATTTTAACCAAAACATAAAGGATGATGAACTGAATTACATCATGTTCTTAAGTGGTAGTGCTCGTACTGCATATTTTCAAACTTTGCCCGCATCAGCATACAACGAGAAAGCCTATTGCAAGATGGTAAACATGCTCTTAAAAGCATACCTTAGTGAAGCTGGTATTAAGATATATGATGATGTTTTGTCTTCTTGTTAGCCACATCATTCAGTGCAAATGCGTATGGGGCTTTTACTCCCTGTAAAGCCCTTTTACTATATATTCATTAGCTTAAATCTGGATGGATGAAATACCAGATCTTTTGCTATCTACCACCAACTATTAAAGTAACTTCTTATCCTGTTTATTCAGAGGAAAGAAGCTGATATCCAAATAAGCACCACTCGCGTTATCGTCTGAAACTATTTGAGGTTTCCCTTTAACCATTTCTATGGAATTTCTATGGATATGTCCAGCAAAGATGCCCAACAAATTGGGGGCATTGAATACTTCCTTGTGGAAGTTAAAAGTGGTCTGACTATGCCCTTGCTCCGGCCATTTGTGTCGTCTCTCAATGCTGAAATTACGATCTGTAGCTGCCCCCCAATTAGGATTTCCACAACCAAAATAAATCCCTTTTCCAGGTACATAGAGGGGAATATGAATTAATAAAACCAAGGGCATGCCACTAACAACTTGTTCCCTGAAAAAAGCCAATTGTTCTTCGTTAATCTCATAGGTAGAATTATCAATGGCTAAAAATCTTATTCCTTTGATATCATAAGCCGCCATTAAGGGATGATTCCCTTGATACAAGGGTAGTAAGCGTCTCTCAATCCAGGTATCGCGCAGAGACTCAAGCGTGCCTTCCATCCCTTCATAATGCCAGTCGTGATTTCCTGCGGTATAAATGTAGGGTATACCCGTATCTTCCAATTTAGATAAAACCCACTCTATTGCAGCTTCCGATGGAAAGCTAAAAATGTCTCCCACCAAGGTAATCACATCTGCCTGTACCTCTTTGGCAAATCCAAGTGCTTGTTCAAAGGCTTCCTCTGGATGTGTTTCTTCTTGTGTTTTAAAATGCGTGGTTTGGTTATAAGCCTTTGCCATTCGCTTACTGTAGCCTTGATAGGGAATTCCTCTCTCATCATCTGTAAACAAATGCGTATCGGCTATATGAACTACCTTTATTGGCTCCTTAATAAGCTCGGCGAAAAAACACACTTTTTCTTGATCTGCAGTAACACATAGCTTCACAGGTTTCTTACTTTTCTTATGGGGTGTATGTGCGTAGGAATTGGTTGTAAGCCCAAGTCCTGCTAAAGAAGTAGTAGATCCTTTTATAAATGATCGACGTTTCATAGAATGTCCTCCTTAATTTATGGTTTTTTATGGTCTACTCTACAATGGTTTCCTTCACATGTCTTCCAAAGCTATTCATTAGTTTTCTTAGCCAATCAAAACAGCCTCTGAAAAGCCATCGTCAGGGGGACTGGACTTTATCCACCCTTGTTGGACGTTAGAAACTCCTACAAGGTGATCAAAGATTACTTCTGTACACCAATGACACCCCCCTCCAAAACCTAATTGCTTAGTATGGTTTGGTTCTAGGAAAATGCCTTGCATAGGTTTTTGTGTCATGGATGAAGTAAGAATCGCTCGAATATAATTCTTAATACTCGATCGATTTTCCTGGTTAATTGGTTTTGGCTAAGAAGCTTTCTTGAAACCTTTCGAAGTGGCATGTATATCCATTGGGGATACGCTGTAAGTAATCCTGGTGCTCTGGTTCTGCAGGCCAAAAGGTGCTATATGGCTCTAGGGTAGTGGAGGCAGGGCCTTCCCACTTGTTGGAAGCATTCACAACGTCGATCATCTTTTTGGACTCCTCCAACTCTTCCTCGTTTTGAAAGAAAATGGCAGATCGATAACTACTCCCTATATCATTTCCTTGCCGATTTAAGGTAGTTGGATTGTGGATTCTGAAAAAGTAATCTAATAAGTCCATGAAGGAGGTTTCATTCGGATCATAGGTTATTTCCAATCCCTCTGCATGTCCCGGATGGTTCAGATAAGTGGGGTGATCGTTTTCTCCACCAATATAGCCTACTTCTGTATCTTTTACTCCAGGTCGTGTTCTGAATAATTCCTCCATTCCCCAGAAACATCCACCTGCTATATAGGCTTTTTTAAGATTTTCCATAAGTCTCGTTCGTTTATATATTATTTCTACTGGGCAAAAATAACTAATTGATAATTCAATGTGGGTGATCGAAACTCTTTATTGGTGCCCATTTTTCCATGGACCCCATCCAAAGCAATTATATCACCTAGTAAAATCATTTGCTTCAATCACAATATCTTTTGCCAGGGCGTGTAAGTACACATTCTTTTTGTGAAATCTGATTTCCTCCGTATATCCGACTTTCTGCACTTATTTCTTCCATTCTGAAGTTTTCCATGAATGCGCGATTAGTAAGGGTTTTTCGGTGATCGTGTCGATAGTGTGCAAAGTAGCTGAGAATTCGTATCAGATGTGCCAACATGAACGGACATCAAGCTTATGCATTAAACATAATTTCCAACACAAAGTCTACTTTTAACCCGTCCTAAATTTGAGGGTACATACAGTTGTTATCACAGAAATCAGCTTGCTTCTTTTAACCCCATATGATAATCAACGCTGTGCATAAGTAAGAATTCCGATTGCTCCCAGGTAGGATATAACGATCTCATTTTATCTGAAGCCTCTTCTCTAGTAATTGAATGTTCAATGGTCTTTTCAAACGCTTCAATATATCCTAGAACTTTATTGAACAGTTCTAAATCAGCGCTATTTCCGTGTCCTGGGTACACAGTTAAATTAATGTCTGTATATTTTTGTTTAAAACTGTTCAGTTCCAATTTCCAATTAGTAATATGCTTAGGATCAACGCCTTGACCTAACCACAGATGCACCCCATTATAGCAAAAATCTGAGGTAAAAAAAGCATTCAAATCTTTTGAATATACTGTGGTTAAATGTTCCGCTTCAGCTGGAAAATAATCATTCTTTAACTCTAAGGTCCCTCCCCCTTCAAGGGTAAACGTTTCTTTACTCCATACACGGATTTGGTTTTCATAATCAAAGCCTTCTGGATTTTTATCGGACTTGGGTTTTAGATTAGGTTCACCCTCTAACCATCCAACGCTTTCCATCCAGGTGCTAAAGCCGATAATATCTTTTTTGGTTTCTTCATTCGATACCAGAATTTCAATATCGGGAAATACTTTTTTCAGGTAATCCATTCCTATATAATGGTCAGGGTGCCCATGAGTGATTAAAATATGAGTAGGTGGAAGTGCTTTTGCTTTAATAAATTCGACTAATTCCTTAGCATCTTCGGTACTTCTTAATACATCCATTATCATTAAAAATTGACCATTACTGAAAACATAACTGTTAACAGATGCTTCTTTGCCTTTAAAAACCTCTACTGTTAATTTATTCTTCATTTCATTTGATTTTTATAGTTTCATATAGAAACTAAGTATTGTTATGTAACTTTGTTTCACAAAACTACATAAGGCCATAAGATCAATGAAGCAGTTTTACTGTTTCTAGTAACCTAGAAGTAACTAGAAAATGAGATATACCTATAAGAATCCTGAAAATTGCCCAGTAACCAAAATCATGTCTGTTCTTGGTGGTAGGTGGAAGTTCATTATACTTTATACGATCAGAAATTCAGCTAAACGATTTGGGCAGATTAACCATTTTATTCCAAGTATAAGTAATAAAGTGCTTTCGGAACAATTGCGTGAGCTAGAGGAAGACGGCATTATTCATAGGCGTGTGTTAACAGACAGAATTCCTGTAAATGTAGAATATAGTTTGAGTGAAAAGGGAAAGGAAATCATCCCCATTTTAGCGTTAATGGAAGCCTGGGGAAATCGAGTTTAATTGCCTTCAACCGTTAGGCTTAGGTTTTTCCTAAGTTAACTGCTGGGAGAATGTATGTTTCTAATAGATCAAAGGGTTTTTCTTCCATTTCGGGAAACAGGTTGTAATTACCCCCTGTAAAAGTAAGGGTCATTTTTACTTCAGGAATAATAATCAAGAACTGTCCTCCATTTCCCCAAGCCTCAATGGTTTTCATCTTCTTTCCTCCAACAGTTCTTTCTAATACTCTCCATAGGTATCCATAATCTGAGTTCTTCGGCCAACTGCCTCTCATATGTCCTCTTGTTGAGATATCTATCCAATCTGAGGCAATGAGCTGTTGATTATCCCAGACTCCCTTATTCAATACCAATAGCCCGAATTTTGTGAAGTCGATGGGTCTTAGGTAAAAATCGCCCGCTAAGTAGCCCCTGCCTTTGGGGGAAGTTCTCATTTGAAATTTTTCGATACCCATGGGCAAGAGGACCTCTTCATAAAGGAACAGCGGAAGGTATTTTTCAGTAGACTGTTGGATAACCCCAGTCAGTATATTCATACCCCCAGAAGAGTATTCATATGTTTTTCCAGGCTCATGTAATAACGGAAGGCTTAACTTATATCCTACCCAATCATCATTGTTCCATTGCATTTCGTCTTCATCTTCCAGTTCTAATCCTGAGCTCATCGTTAAGGCATGATGAATAGTTATGTCCCTTTTTCTTTTATCGGAAATAGGATACTCGGGATAGTAATCCAAGATGGGGTTGTTTACTTTAATGCTTTCATCTTGCATAAGGGCTTTACCTACTAGTAAGGATGCTATAGATTTGAATGAAGACTTGATGTCGTGTAGATACGCTCTATGGTATCCGTGAAAATATTCCTCGAAGACAAGTTTATGATCCTTGGTGATGATCAGGCTATGGATATGATCATATTTCCCACTATTCATTTTGGGCATGAAGTCGCACATTGATGAATCTATTCCTACCTCCTGTAAAGAAGCTGTTGGTATCAAGTTGTCTACAGGCTTGGGTACTTGGTAGGTGTGTGCTTCTTGTGATACGGGTTTGTACCCGTTCAATGCTGAAGGCTTGAGTTTGGTCAATGATATCTCCCTTTTTCCACCTGCATTTCCATAGGCTAACAAAAGGCTGTTCGTGTGTGGATCGTATTCGGCAGAGATGTTAAACCGATCATTCGTAATGTCAAAGCCGATGTACTGCCCCGTAATTATGACGGAATCAATCTCGAAATGAAGCTTTCTGTTTTCTTTGTTGCTTTGAATTTTTGCTTGGAGTATGCCTAAGTCATCTTCATAAAATTCTAAAAAAACGGTGTAGTCCGTATCAATAATTTCGGGTTTTTGAATGTCGGAAACCCACTTTTCATCCGTCTTGGCAAAGATCAAGCTTTGGCTCCAAAGGTCATTTGTTATGACTCCATACAGGGTGGGTGAATCAGGGAGATAGGTTGCATCAAATCTAAGCCCACCCTCTGACTTACCAGAGAGATAATTATTCTTATAGGTTAATTCTAGGCTTTTCTCTTTTCCATTTTTATATAGAGTGGCCTTTTCTGGCCTTACAACGGGTTGCAAGAAGATGGAGTCATAGCTTGCCTCTGTTTGGAATAGCAATCCCGACCAAACGCCAATTAATTCTTCCCTTTCCCAATCCGCTCTTTCATTATGACAAGAAGAGAGTAACAGGATTGTCAATAAAATGGGAAAGAATTTTACATTCATTTAGGTATTTCTTTCATTCAATTCAAAATAATGATGGCGATGAATCATAAAAGTTGGTCAGTTGATGCTTTACCCC
Source organism: Bacteroidota bacterium (assembly GCA_039026865.1). Taxonomy (GTDB): domain Bacteria; phylum Bacteroidota; class Bacteroidia; order Cytophagales; family Cyclobacteriaceae; genus Ekhidna. The sequence goes on from JBCCLN010000071.1 coordinate 11,077, forward strand.
TTGTCCGTTAAATTGATTTTCAAGCGTTAGGTTCCAGGCAATCTACCGGTATGTGAGTTTATTGGAAATACTCACGTAGATAGGCAAAGCTTTCTTCTATTTTTTCAACTTCTAAGCCTTGCTCTCCAATATACCCCGATTTTTTCATGAACAATAAACAAGCGAGGGCGATTCCTATACCCACCGCATGAATCAAGCTTCCAAATGTCGTTACGGTCAACACTAAGAAAAGTACAACGGAATCCGCTCTAGGTACTTTTGTCAAATGTTTTAACCCTTTGAAATCGATTATTTTAAATCCAATGGGAATGAGCACTAAAAGGAAAGTCAGCAAAATGATATCCATTGCATTGTCCAGACTACCATTCATTTGAATCCCGAAAGCTACTATGGAGGCGGAGACAACCGTCATCAGGCCGGTTGGTCCACTTGCTTGGGTTTCTGTCCCGCCAAACAAAGCGACAAAAATACCAACCGCTATAGCACCACAAAGACCTGCAGTTGCTCCCATGCCGGATTGATCCCCAAATGCTTTGCTTATCATATTTTCGTTTAGTTGGCTATATACACCCCCGGTACCACATGTTTTTACTTTTTATTAATTTGCTTCAATACATAATCCAACTGGCTATCTTTTCCCTTAATTAAGTCTTGAACTGTCAGGTTGACTTCAACATCAGGTATAACTCCCGTTCCTTTTTTTACAGTCTCGTCTTTGACATACTTCTTTACTTTCACATAGGACATCATCATCTTAATTTTTGAATGAGGCAGTTCATAAATTACTGGATATCCCCCAGTGTGTGAATAATAACCTCCTCCTGTTTCTTCACCTATCAATGTTATCCCCTGATTTTTACAATTTAACGCAAAGGTTGAGCCTGCTGAAAAAGTTTTACCTCCAACAAGGACATAAACTTGTCCTTCAAATCCTTTTTTGATAGGAGCCATAGACGCTTCATCTTCTGGAGCGTAAATAACCCACTCATTTTCTATTTGAGAACTATTTTGGAAATATTGCTCAAAAAATGATTCATAGGTATAGTCATTAATTATTTCTTGACTATGTTCTTTATGTGGTAATTGGGAAGTAATAACGTGTTGCGATTTAGGTTGAACAAACGATTCTTTGGCAATGTAAGAGAATGCCTCATTCGAATTTTCCGGGTATCCACCCTCATTTTGTCTGATATCGATAACAAGTTGTTCTACTTTTTTTCGCTTTATTTCCTTAAATAATTCTTTCAGTTCCAATTGAAATTTTTCTTGATTCAACCCAAAGGTATTTAAGGTTAATACAGCTGTATTCATGGAGTCAATGAAGTATAAAAAGGGTTCTTTTTTACCCAATGTATTTTTTACAAAGTCCGCTTTGTTTTCCCTATGATGATAAATAGAAAAGTAGGAATTTCTTTTGATAAATCGCTTACCCATACTTTCAAAGGGTTGGCTTTCGATATGCCTAATAATTTCCTGATTAGCGGGTGTTTTGTAGGTTACCTGATAAGTGGATTTCGCTCCAAATTCATAAAAGAGCAGAATGCCAAATTCTCTTTCTACCTGTCTGTCTTTTTTGCTCGTATTAAACCCATCTGAAGGGGCATATTTCAGTAACCTTTTTCTTAGTTCCATTCCCTCAATTCCATCTATTGAAACTATTTCAGAACCTACAGGGATCCCAAAGTCATCTGTATCGGTATAAAACTGCCCTTCAATTATTTTTAGCAATAATGGAAATAGGTTAGGGATTGAATCGACCGGGGGGTGCATGACAATTAGATGCCCATCTCTCACATAATCGGTTAATTCTATGATGGATTTGTATAACTCATTGTCATTTTTAATGGTCTTTAGTGTACTTTCTTCAAAGTCTATAAATAGCCTGTCCCATTCAGGTTTAGCAGTGAAGTCATATAAACTGGGATGTCCTTTTATTAATACATTTTTTAACACCTTGTAATCTTCCAAAACTTGCTCTTTCGTCAGTGGCTTTTGGCTAAGAACTATAGATGGAAACAGGAGGGTTATAAATAAAATATTGTACTTTCTTTTCATCTATTGTCTGGTAAAGGTGGGGATATATACGCTTGAATAGGTCAATTCAGAAGGGTAGACAGTCAATCTACTCTCTTATTCTGTACTAATTAGGCACTCTCGTTGAATGCATCATTTTCAACCTCCATCCTTCTTGGGTCTTAATCGCTAATGCGCTTTCCAGCCACTGTCCCTTTCCTACTAAGGTATCTGCTCGAACAAATTCTGCGTAATTATGATAGGCCATTTGTATGGATGCTCCATATTTCTCAATGGAAATATATTCCATCCTATTTTTTCTCAGCGGCCTATTTTCCCTTTGATGTTGCCGTCTGATATAGGCTTTAATTCGGTCATTATCCCAAATCTCACCATGTTCTAGTATGATAAAATCATCCGTGTGATAATTGAGGATTGCCATAGAGTCTACTCCCCCCCAAATGTTGTCAAATGAACCCTGGATAAGTTCTTTTGCCATGCGTTCTTCCTCTTCTGTCAATACATCTCCATTATCATACATGGGAGATTGACAGGAGCTGACTAACAAAATTAGAATGATTGTGATTCTCATAGGTTTCTATTCAAAATGGTCAATTATTTTTATCGGCTATTTGTGTACAACGTCCTTTGTATAAGAACAGTAGGGCGCAAGTTACCCACATATCATTCGGTTAAGCTACAAATTACCCTATTGTTTTTATACGATATTACCAGACGATTTTATTCCTCAATCTTATTAAATCTCTGTTTCCGTCCATTTATTAATTGTTGAGTTTCTTTATCAAATCCAATGATATTTCCTAAACTATCTCTTTGAAAGTGAAACCATAATTCCGAATCTGTGTCAAAAAATAAGTCTTTCTCATAAGGATAAATTGGAATTGGGTCGTGAATAATATTTCTCCTAACAATTTGAAATTTCAGCGTGTCATTTTCAATTATGATGTTATTCCAAAAGACTTGACTTTTTTCGAAAAGAAAGTTACCCACATACTCTTGTTTGTCATCTAATGATATGTTATTAGGTTTCAAGAATTTATTGCGTTGAACACGTCTTTCTTTTAGGTTGTACTTGTCTCCGTTTTTCAAGACATAAAATTTATTTTCCCCTGTTTCCAGCGTGTCAATTTCATTAAAATACGGCGACCAAAATGTATTGTCATAAATCGCCACATATTTGTTGCCTATAACTTCAAATTCATTTCCTTGTACGATAATAGCCGTGTTTTCATCAATTCCAATACCTAATAACTCAGGTCGTTCCTCCAAAAGGGCAAACATATCATACTGCCGATTTCGATAAAGATGATGTTGGTCAAAAGCAGTATTTGTCACAAACCCAAACCCAACTTCGGGATTACCTATGATGCTGTAATTCCCATTCAAGTCTCTTCCACCTCTTGCCAAGTAGGAACCTTGTATTGAAGCTCCTGCCGAAGCACCACCAATTATCCCATTTCGGTTCAGTACCTCGCGTAATTCTGTATGCGTTTTGGTGTTTAGATAGGCATCAGCCGTTCTCCATTGTCTACCTCCTGTTAACCAAACTGAGGTTGCAGTTTTTAAAGGCTTTACAAATTCATCGCTATCAGCTATAACGGTATCTCTTGTATGAATAAATTGGATATCCTTAAATCCAATAGACTTGAATTTTCTTTCTAGAATGTTAAATTCAGGATCATAGTTGATAGAATTTTCGTCAAATGCGGTTGGTATGACTACAAGTTTTGCTGATTCGCCACCTGCCAAGTCATAAAACACTTTCCACATTTCCTCAGTCATTCCATCATTCTTCCCACCACCACCGATTAATAGTGTTCCGCTTTTGGGTCCGATAGATTGACTTTTGGTTGTGTTGGTCTCTTTTACAGAATTTTGGCAAGAAATAAATGAAATCAGAAGTATTGCTAAAGATAGGTTTCTGAGGATTTCCAATTGTATTTTCTTTAAATTCATTTATTTGCCGAATGTTTCTTCAAAATGTATGGTAACGGCTAGCATAGCTATTTGTGCCATCATTTTGGCTGGGATAAACAGCTATGCTATGTTAACGGTTGTTTTCTTTTTTTAAATGATTGATTGCTTTTTGAATTACTGGGTCTCTTTGATTCTTAATATCTGCCCTCGTATTTACTATTTGAATGTCAGGAGAAATCCCTTTACCTTCAAAATTCTCCTTGTCTTGAGAGAAATATTGCTGATGAGACAAAGTGACAATCCATTTATTGGGTAATTTGAATTCGTACATATCCGAAAATATTCCTTCTGTATTTTCGCCGATTATTGATACATTCGGTAGTTCTCTCATTAACAAAACAAATACCTCTGCTGCACTTGCTGTGAAATCACTTGTCAAAATCACAATTGGTTTGGTGAATTGTTTTTTACCTTTTGATTTCACCGTTCTATACTTCATTTGAGTATACTCATTTGTTCCTTTAATTCTCAATCTTTCAAAGTGCCCAATCGTTTTTCCTTTGGCTACGAATCTGCTTGCCAATTTATACGCGTTATAATCCCAACCGCCTCCGTTGAATCTTAAATCAATGATTAATCCTTTTTTGAGATGAAATGCTTGTATAGATTTATCAATTGCTCTTTTAAATTTTCCAAAGGTGATTTTTTCAGTCATCTCATCTAATCTTAGATAACCTAATGAGTCTGATACTCTATATTGGAAATTTGTATCCTCTGATACCTTCTTTTTAATTGGCTTTGAGAACCCATTTCTCGCCAATTCTAAATCTATGATTGATAAGAATTGACTTATTCTTTCATCCGTATTGAATGCTACATCTAACGCAAATTCATAGGGAGGCCCGCATTCGATATCATCTTCCTTGAAATTTGGTTCTATAGTTACATGACCGTCATTTAATACATGCAGCATCGAACAGCAAATTTCAAATAATTCTTTATTCGTAGTTTCATCCTTAATTAAGACTCTGTATTTTTCATGAATTCCTTTCCAATCAACTCCTTTTAACTCAAAATTGGCATATCGGATATCAAATTCTTTCCAAATTTTTTCGAAATTTTTTACAGGTGAATCAATTTTATTTAACTGGGAGAAACCTTTTCCATAAAAGTTAAATAGAAGTAAAATAATGATGATTCTTTTCCTTTCTTTTCTCATACTCCTGCCTAACGTTAGCTAAGGCCCTGGTTTTCAGTGGTCCTTTTTTTATGTACCGCTTGGTATCGATCCCTGGTAAAGATACCTAATTCATTGGGATCGATTCCGTACTGTGTTATTCGTTTTCTAATCAAAGTGAGTTGTCTTCCTTTTCGAAAAACTACTTTTTTGAAAAAATCGCTCCCACCCCCAAAAAATATGGATAGGCTACTACATTAAGGTCTACTCCTTTCAAAGAATTTTTATTATTGCGTTTTTTTGAAGGGTAAATCCGGGGAGTG
>JBCCLN010000072.1:0-16338 GCA_039026865.1 Bacteroidota bacterium
CTCCGTATCAGGTATTTGGAGAGGGGCCAACTGGCATGAACGTGAAGTCTATGATTTGCTAGGTATAAAGTTCAAGAATCATCCTGATTTAAGAAGAATTCTGTTACCTGAAGATTGGGAAGGCTACCCGCTTCGAAAAGATTACCAAGAGCAGGAACTATATCATGAGATAAAAGTCAAATATTAAGTGATAGTGGAAGAGGAAGCATTGAAAATTGGGAAGAGAAGGGTACTTTCAGAAAAAATCTCTGCTTTTGTATTAAAGTATGTCAATTTTTCTGGTCAGCTTAAGTTAGACCGAAAAGCGCTCATTCTTTCTCATCAATTACTGATGAGTGGAACGACTATAGCTATTTCGTCAAAAAAGGCACAACAAGCTGATGTTAAAGCTAATTTTATGTACAAGTTCGCTATCGCCAATAAGGAAGCTAGTAAGATATGTTGTTGGGAAAGCTTAATAAAGCACTCCAAAATCAAAGAGAAGGTAGTTAAAAATTTAATTTCTGCCATAGAGGAATTGAAAACCACTTCATTTCTATCATCACAACAACCAACTTAAAGAAATGACAGACAATTCTACACTGCTAACTCCTAATTCTTCACTGCATAGGTCAGAGCCACTAAAATATAAAGAATCGGACCTAAGAACCGAAGAGATGCTGATCAACGTAGGGCCTCAGCATCCTGCTACTCATGGAGTGCTTCGGTTAGAAGTGATTACAGATGGCGAAATTGTAGTGGATGTAGTTCCTCATCTTGGATATCTTCATCGATGTTTTGAAAAACATGCCGAAGCATTATCCTATAACCAGGTGATACCCTACACAGATAGGATGGATTACGTGGCAGCAATGAATAATGAGTGGGCTTTTGTGATCGGAGTGGAGAAAATGCTTGGGATAGCCAACGAAATTCCCGCAAGAGTCGAGTATATCCGGGTATTAGTCTCAGAATTAAATCGAATTGCTTCTCACTTCGTCGCAATAGGCACATATGGTTTAGATATCGGCGCCTATACTCCTTTCCTTTGGATGATGCGTGATCGGGAGCATATCCTCAGAATGCTGGAATGGGCAAGTGGCGCCAGAATGCTTTACAATTATATTTGGGTTGGTGGACTATTTTATGATTTGCCAACGGGCTTTGAAGAACGTACGAAAGAGTTTGTGAAGTATTTAAAGCCTAAGTTAAAAGACACAGAAGATTTACTTATTTCCAATAAGATTTTTATAGAACGCACAGCAGATGTAGGCATCCTGGATCGTGATTTGGCTATTAACTACGGAATCACAGGACCTATGTTGCGAGCTTCAGGCCTGGCTTTTGATTTAAGAAAGGTAGATGGCTATAGTGTTTATCCAGAGCTGGATTTTGAAATTCCGGTAGGAGAGGGGAAAATGGGAACCGTAGGTGATTGTTGGGATCGAAATTGGGTGAGATACCAGGAATGTAAAGAATCTATCAAAATTATCGAACAATGCATCACAAAGCTTCTAGGTGAGCACAAACGAACCAAAGCGTTTGATCCTAGAGCGAAAGTACCTAAAAAGATCAGGCCAAAAGCACAAGATCTGTATGTAAGGGCTGAAAACCCAAAAGGAGAGCTTGGATTTTTTTTTAGAGCCGACGGTAGATCTGATCAGCCTTTCCGTTGCAAAGCAAGAGGTCCCAGCTTTTGTAACCTATCCATCTTGCCAGAGATAAGTCGGGGATATATGCTCGCAGATCTTTTTGCAGTTGTAGGATCGTTAGATTTTGTGATGGGCGAGGTAGACCGATGATGAAAATCCTAACTTCAGGACAGATAAGAGAAGCGGATCAATACACCATCAAATACGAACCAATAGATTCCATAGCACTTATGGAACGTGCCTCAAGGGCTTTTATAGATTTGTTTTTGACTTTTTTTCCGAAAAAAAAGCTCATCAGAATTTTTTGTGGAACAGGTAACAATGGTGGAGATGGGCTAGCCGTGGGAAGAATTTTGAAGCATCAGGGATGGGAAGTTTTCAAATATGTGGTTGGCAATCCTCAAAAAGGCTCTGAAGATTTTAAGCAAAACCTGGATCGGTCCGACTTGTATGCCGTGATAAAAGAGACCAAAGATCTTCCCGAGATTGGCGAAGATGAGATCATCATTGATGGACTGTTTGGTTCAGGTCTATCCAGACCGCTCGATGGTTTATATCTTGATGTTGTAAATTTTTTAAATAAATCAGACGCACTACGTATAGCTATTGATATGCCCTCCGGATTATTTGCTGATAAACCATTGGATAGTCAAAATACAGCATTAAACGCAAACATTACCATTTCGTTCCAAGTACCTAAACTTGCCTTTTTACTGCCAGAAAACCATAAATATTTAGGAGAATGGTACCTGGTTGACATTGGGCTAAATACAAAATTTTTAGAAGATCAATCTACCTCGTTTTATTTTACTGAACAAGTGGACCTTAAAGGGTCCATTCCTCATCGGGAAAAATTCACTCACAAAAATGAGGTAGGCAGATTGCTAATAGTATCCGGGAGCAAAGGAAAAATGGGCGCGGCAATTTTATGTACCAGAGCAGCTTTTGCTGTTGGTGCGAGTTTAGTGAATGCATGCACACCACGTTGCGGAACTAAGGTCATTCAAACTGCGATTCCTGAAGCTATGGTAATAGAGGATGTCGACGAAGAGGTTATTTCAAAAATTCCAAAAACGGATGATACCATTGCAATAGGTCCTGGAATGGGTACTGAACCCAAAACTGTCAAAGCTTTCGAAAATGTCCTTAAAAGGACCACTGACCCCATGGTAATAGATGCAGATGGATTGAACATCCTTGCGAAGAAAAAGAGTCTGCTTAAATGGATACCTAAAAACTCAATCCTCACTCCTCATCCGGGAGAGTTCAAACGCCTGGTTGGTGTTTGGAAGAATGACTTTGAAAAACTCGAAAAGCTTAGGAAATTATCGATGGAATATGAACTCAATCTTGTATTGAAAGGAGCCTATTCTGCGATTTGTGATTCGCAAGGAAAAATTTTTTTTAATCCTACGGGCAATCCAGGCTTAGCAACTGCGGGTAGCGGAGATGTATTGACGGGGGTCATTGCTTCTTTTCTGTCTCAGGGAGTAGCTCCTTTCACTGCGTTGCGGTTAGGTGTTTATGTTCATGGATTGGCGGGTGATATTGCGATAAATTCTTTAGATAAATCTTTCTTGATTGCCTCTGAGATTATTGATTATCTGCCTCATGCAATGAAAGAAATTAAAGGATAAAATCAGTTTTAGACTAACTTGTCTCTTTCTTCGATGAATAATAAATCATCGTCAGAATCCTTTAAATGGCTTTTTTATGCGATTTATTGAGTATATAGAGGTATACTTAACGTTAATTAACTTCTAATATTTTTTAGGCTGTTTAACTATATGATTTTTTTTACGTAATTTGTAGCATCACAATGCGCAATAAACTAATTATACTATCGTTCGCATGTCTTTTTGGACTGTATGGGTTTTCTCAGAACTCAGACAATGAATTTTCTCAGCAACTTGAAATAAATATATATCCAAATCCCGTTGTAGAATATCTAATGGTTCAAATAAATGGAGAGGTAGAAAATGCCACTTTTGAGTTAAACTCTATGATCGGAAATCATTTAAAGATACAGCCCGAAGAAATCGGATACGGAAAGTATCGGATTCCAGTGAAAAAGTTAGCTATGGGATACTATTTTCTTATTGTAAAAAGCGAAGAAAAACGATTTAAAAAAGCTTTTAAGTTTTTAAAGCACTAAGGCTGATTATCATAATTACAGCCTTGATTCAATCTGTGTGTAATATTTATTAAACATTTCTTCATATTTAGCAGCATTTTTTTTGTCTCCATTCGCCCGGTATGCTCTTGCAATTTCATTTAGTACAATGATTTTACGTTGCATTTCATAAGGGTTTTTGGTATTTGATGATAGATATACTTCAATCCAACCGCTAGCCCATTCACTCACATTCTCTGCCAGGTAATTAGCCAACTCCGCTTCTTCTACCTTATCAAAGTCTGATGCTGACCCGGTTTTATAAGAAGCAATCTCCAGAAGCATATCTACCTGCTGTGCGCTAAACTCATCAAAAGGAACAGACTCGTGAGGCATCACGTCAATGCATTTCTTTAATACTTCTGACGCTCGTTCATAATCTCCTTCGTCTATAAGATTCTGTGCTAATGTATTGAAAGTTGATCTGGAATTAAGCACAAAGCCAAGATAGTCTTGGGGATAATAAATCGAAGGATCATCCAGGTTTGTCCAAGTAAATTTGTTCATAACATTATCGTACATTACTTCCGTATTGACTGGATAGCCTCTGTCTTCTTTGTTCCTGGCAGGTACTACCCTATACGCAAGACCTTCTTGAACTACATATTTTCTCATATCAAACTTTAATTGTGATATGGATGTGTTATTTAAATAGATAGGTCGCTCCCAATTATTATTGACAAGTAAGTCTAAAAATGCAAGATCTCCTTTTATGATGCTATTACCTTTTATCTTCAAGATCATCTGATTCTCAATGTTTTGGTGCATATCCTCCGGTACGATTTCTTTAGCTTTAGATGTATCAACATTTAAGAAAAGAGTTTTAGAAGGAATGATGTTGTACTTTGTCCAGTCATTGGGCGCAATTTGTAAGCTAGGGTTTTCTTGTTTAATAAAATTTAACAAGGCTCTGGCATTAATCGCATTTCCTTTAAGCTCTTCCCGTTCGAATACCGGAAGATAGTCATTTAACCCCCCTTGTTGATAATGTTTCATGTCCAAACTGTAAGGAAATGGGTCGGATTCATAAGCTCTCCTTGCAGTTTGTTGGATGTACCAGTCGGTATTATAATAGCTCAATACGACCACGCGTACATCTCTTCTAAAACCTTCTACTTCTTGCGCATACCAGAGTGGAAAAGTATCATTGTCCCCACCTGTAAAAATAATGGAGTTAGGCGCACAAGAGGAGAGGTAATTTTTAGCAGCATCCACTGAAAAATAGCGATCTGATCGGTCATGATCATCCCATGTTTCCCCCGCCATAAGTACAGGAATACCTAAACATAAAATGGCTGAAATAATGGCAGCTGCTTTCTTATCTTTAATTGCTTTCTGTACAATATCAAAAATAGCTAGTACTCCAAACCCTATCCAGATAGTGAAAATATAAAATGAACCTGCATAAATATAATCTCTTTCTCTTGGTTCTATTGGAGGTGTGTTTAGATAAAGAACGATCGCAATTCCGGTCATAAAAAAGAGAAGAGCAGTAGCTGTAAATAGCTTCACATCTTTTTTGTACTGAATAAACATTCCAAGAAGACCTAATATCAAAGGAAGCCCAAAGTAAATATTTCTTCCTTCGTTGCTAGAGAGAACATCAGGAACTTTTTCAAACGCATCAAAAAGACCTATGTACCCTGCTCCCTGAATCTCACTTTCCCGTCCGGAGAAATTCCACATAAAATATCGGAAATACTGATGGCCTAATTGGTGGGTAATGAGGTAGTAGAGGTTGTCACCCCAGCTTGGTTTTTCACCTTCTCTTAGCCCAGTAACTTCCTTGTATTTTTTAATATGGTTTGCGTCCGAACTATACATCCTTGGCAGAACAGTTGTATGTTTAGGATCAAATACTTGTTCGATTTTATAGTCTTTAATAACATACTCGTCCTCTCCCTGCATATAAACAGGAGAACCCTTTTCATTTTGAATTAATTTGGCAGTATAATAAGGTCCTTTAAATAGAGGTCGGCTACCGTATTGTTCCCTTTTCAGGTAAGAAACAAATGACATGATTTCTTCAGGGTTGTTTTCATCTATAGGAGGATTGTACGCACTCCTAATAGGAATAATCATATAAGAAGAATATCCAATGATGATAAAAATAAAACCCAAAAGGGCAGTATTTAAAACATACTTGTTTTTTCTAATGGAGTAGATAAGTCCATAGGTAATAGCTCCGAGGAAGATGAATACAAAAATGATGACTCCGAAGCCAAATGGCAATCCAATCCCATTTACAAAGAATATCTCAAATTTTCCTGCAATGGTTGGTAACCCAGGTATGATACCCTCGAGAATGATGATCAAGGCAACTCCGGAGATAATAAAGGTGTAAATGATGCCTTTTGTTGTGACTTTTTCAAATTTTTTGAAATAAATGATTAAACCCAATACCGGGATAGCTACCAAATTGAGTAGGTGAACTCCTATCGAAAGACCCATCATATAGGCAATTAAAATAAGCCATCTTGCCTGGCGATCTTCTTCTTTTAAGTTCTCCCACTTAAGTATCGCCCAAAAAACAAATCCTGTAAAAAATGCGGACATGGCGTAAACTTCTGCTTCTACTGCTGAGAACCAAAAAGAATCTGAGAAAGTACATGCTAATGCTCCAGCAAAACCAGCACCAATTACAAGAATGGTTTGATGCACGGTCATGTCTTTTTCTGCTATTTTTAGAATCCTTCTCGATAAATAGGTAATTATCCAGAAGATAAACATAACGAAGAAAGCGCTACTCACCACACTTAGCATATTTACCCAGTAGGCGATCTGTATCAGATCATCGCCACCTAATAATGAAAACATTCTGCCTGTAAGCAGGAAGAATGGAGCACCAGGAGGATGAGGGACCTGTAGTTTTGAAGAACAGGCAATGAACTCCCCAGCATCCCAAAAGCTTGCGGTTGGTTCAACAGTTAATATATATGTAATCAGAGCAACTAGAAAGGCGATCCAACCCGAAATGATATTTATTTTTTGATAACCCATATTCTTCAAAATAGAGGGTGAAATTAGTAATTAACCAATAAAACAAATAAGTGATATTTCTATATCTTACTTTATGTCGATGCTATTAACGGCTCATAGAAAAGTGAGTCACAGATTTTAACATTTTTTGTATCAATAAACTAGTAGATAAAATCCTAGCCAAACGAAGAAGAACAATATGTATGTGGACAAAACGATGAAACCTGAGATTTTTAATTTTTTTCCACTTAAAAAGTAAATACCCAGTATTAAAACTGACCAATATAACATCTCGAAAAGATTAATAGATTTTAAAGGGTAAATCCATTTCGGTGCAATTTGCGAGTAATCAAAAAAGTTGATTAAGGAAAAAGGATAGAATGCAAGATAGTCGTTGTAGTTTGGGTCTATAGAGAAAAGTGAAAACCAAATAACCTTTGCTATTTCCGGAAGGAAGAATATGATTTCAGCAAGCATTACCATTTTCCATAACTGATTAAAATGAATACGGTAGCCAAACATAAAACACCCAATCCATAAAGTAAGCGTTGTCCAGGTCCATTTCCAGGCGAGAAAGATAGGAACGCTTAAATATTGAACATTATAAATGACGTTAAATACCCAAATATCTCCTCTTTCGTTTAAAACTTCGAATGCAGCGATGGTGTCAATAATGAACATTCGTTTGATAAAAAGCAGAGCACTATAAATCATATAAATTACGATAAACATGCCAAGGGTATTAAAGGAGAGCCAGTTTTCTAGAAATTCTTTTCTGTATTTCGGAAATTGTTCTGTCATTTAGTTTTTATATTCATGGAAAAGTCATCCAAAATTATATTCATTGTATTCTCCTTCCTAGTTCATGCCTCTCTTCATGCGCAATGGTCGGATAATGAGTTAGCAGATGATACACTGGAACATAGTCTGCTAAAGAATCCTTTCATACAAATAGAATCGACGGAGGCAGTAAATGCGATGTACAACTTTGAATTCGAAAAAGCACAAAGCCATTTTAACTATTTACAAAAAAAATATCCATGGCATCCCCTTCCTTATTTATTGAAAGGTTTGAATTGTTGGTGGCAAATTGTGCCAAATTATGAAAATATGCAATATGACAAGGTCTTTCTTGCATATATGGATACTACTAAAATCACTGCAGCAAATATTAAGGATAACTACAATGAAATTGAAGGGGCTTTTTTTCTTGCGGCGGCCTATGCCTTTGAGGGAAGATTGTATTCTGAGCGTAGAGATTATCGCAAAGCTGCGCTGGCGGGGGGTAGATCATTAAAATATCTTAAAGACTGTAGAGGGCATGAAGATTATAGTCCTGAACTTTTGTTTGGTGATGCTTTATTCAACTATTATGCCGAATGGATCAGAGAGGAATATCCTTTATTGAGGCCGTTAATGGTTTTCTTCCCGAAAGGAGATAAGAAGAAAGGCATACATCAATTGAAGGAAGTAACCAGAAATGCTTTTTATTCTCGTACAGAGGCGCAGTTTTATTTGATACGAATTCTTTCATCAGGACAGGATAAAGATATAATAGAAGCATTGAGAGTAGGGGAGATATTGCATCGAGACTATCCAGATAACCCTTATTTTCACCGATACTATGCAAGGTTGCTTTACCAATCCGGGAAATACAAACAGGCGGAGAAATTTTCGCTGGAAATTCTGAAGAAAATCGATAGCACCTACGCAGGATATGAAGCAAACAGCGGTAGATATGCCTGCTTCTTTCTTGGCCATATTAATGAGATGAGGAGAGATTATGAAAAATCTAAAGCGTACTACCTGAAAGGATTAATTTTTGCGGAAGAGGCAAACGCAACAAAAATGGGATATTATTTTTATTCCCTTCTTCATCTAGGAATTATTGCGAAAAAAGAGGGTGATAAAGAAGGAGCAAGAAACTATTTCAAGCAAGTAAAAAGCGTTGCCAAAAGAAGTCACAGCACACACCAACGCGCCCGAAATGAACTTAAAGAACTTTAAAAGCACGTAACCATTTTTCTTTATTGGCCTCCAGGCTGAAATATTTTGCTACTGTTTCTCTTCCAGCCTTTCCAAGCCTTTTACGTAGATCAGCATTTTCAATCAACAGTGAGATTTTTTCCACCCAATCTTTTGTGGATGAGGCAAGGAATCCATTTTCACCATCCTGGATGATTTCTTTGTTCACTCCAATAGGTGATATGATGGTAGCTATTTCTAACCCCATATACTGTAATGCTTTCATACCACACTTCCCCCTGGTCCATGCACTATCCGGAAGAGGCATGATGCCTATAGCTAATTCCATTAAGTCTTCCAATTCAGTGGCTGAGCTCCACGATAACCCCGTAATTCCTAATTCTTGATTTTTATAGGTTGGTTCACCAATTAGCTTAAAGTACACTTTGCTGCCATATTTTTTCTTGACCAGTTTTAGAGCTGGAACAACCGTTTCAAAGTATTTAATAGTAGAAAAACTTCCGGTCCATCCAATACAAATTCTTTTCTGCTCCTTTTTGGGGATCATGCTATATGTTGCAAAATCAATCGTACTTGGAATAATTGTAACATTTGAGTTGAATTGTTTTGCGTAAGTAGCCAAGAATTTGTTTCCTACAATTACCAAGTCTGCAAGCTTTGAAATGGTAGCGGTCTTTTTAGGGTTTTTGAGTTTGTTAAAAATTCCCTGGTTAGCGTTTTTGTCCATTAGCCAGATGGCATCGTCAAAATCATATATTATTTTGCTACTTTTCTTTTTAAGCCAACGCTCAAAGAAGGTCCCAAAAAAGAATGCGTCACGATAGATATAAACAACATCGAATGCTTTCGCCTCTATGATGCTTTTAAATCTTCTGTAGAATGCTTTAAACCCTACAAAAATTTTTGGTAAGGCATTTGTTCCGTAAAAAATTTCGTCCTCTTTTTTTGTTTTTAAGAGCGGTCTGAAACAGCAAGTAATTCCATTTCGCTCCAAAAAATCAACATACTGCTCATGTCGGTATCTTTGTCCCGGAGAGCGATCTTTTCTGTGTAATACCAAGAAGAGGGCTTTCAACTGATGTATTTTTTATACCACTTTTGAAAAACATAGAGTGTCCATAATGCGGAGTGAACATCTCCCGGATTTGAAGAATGGAGTTGTCTTTTCAGGCTTATAACCGCAGGGGCATCAAATAATCTTTGAGATTGAAGCAAATCCCTGTTAAATACGGTTCGATTCAAATCTTCGCGAAGCTCATTTCTCAACCATGAAAGCATGGGAACTTCAAATCCTTTTTTGGGGCGATGATGCAGTTCTTTAGGAAGGATGTGCTCAAGTGCATCTTGCAATATACTTTTCCTTTTGTTTCCCTGAACTTTATAATTTGGTGGTAGCCTTCTGGCAAAAGCTACCAAATCCTTATCCAGGAAAGGCACGCGAACTTCCAGGCCATTGGCCATAGACATGAGATCAACTTTAGCAAGCATGTCTCCGGGCAATACCATTTTTAGGTCATGGTCTAAAAAACAATTGAGATTTTGAATTTGATTGGGGGCTATCAAGGATTTAAGCTGATCAATTGCTTCGTTGTCGATCGCAGAACACAATAGCTTATCGGCGTCCATATTGAAAGAAGCTAACATCCAGTATCGTTCGTCTAAGCTGAGTTTTAAAAGATGTGAATATTTAGCCATTCTCCTAAACATATTTCCCCACTTTGTGGATCTGGAGGTCGGGAATAATGATGCAGTACTTCCAATGGATTTAAAGGCAAGATTAATGAAAGAGTAATTGCTGGCTTTAGAGAAAGCCAGATGTTTATAATAGCCTCCAAATAGCTCGTCGGCCCCATCTCCCGATAATGCTACTTTCATGGACTGGCTTACTTTTTTAGATAAAATGAAAGTGGGAATAGCAGAGGAATCTCCAAATGGTTCATCCATGTAATCGATGGCATTTTCTATGTCATCCAATAAGTCCTCATTGGTAAGCGAAAAAGTGGTGTGATGGGTATTGAATTTTTTAGCTACAAGCTCTGCAAAGTAAGTCTCATCAAAAAAATTGTGATCACGATATCCAATAGAAAACGTGTTTAGACTAGAATTAATTTGAGATGCTATATAAACCACCGCGGAGGAATCTGTTCCACCGCTTAAGAAAGCCCCCAAAGGTACATCTGCAATCATCCTCCTCTCTACGGATTGTTCTAGTAAGCTTAAAGTCATAGCCTTTGCTTTTTCATAATTTAGTAGGGTCTCATTGGTTTTTTCGAGTACGAAGTAGTTTCCTTTAATGAAGCCATCAGGATAAATTTCCAGGTAAGCTCCTGGAAGTAGCTTTTTTACTCCATCAATTATGCTAAGATCATGAGGTAAGTAAGTCAGCCTCAAATACCAATAAAGTGCCTCTTGATTAATCCTTCTAGGAATAGGAAAAGATAATAGTGCTTTAATTTCTGAGCCAAATGCAAAAAAATCGTCAGACAGAAAATAATGAAGAGGCTTAATACCCATCCGATCTCTTACAATGAGCAGATAATCTTCTTTATTATCATAAAAAGCAAAAGCAAAAAAACCATTGAGTTTGTCAAGGCAATCCTTTCCTTGTTGGATGAGTAGATGAAGCAATACTTCTGTATCAGATGTTGATTTCCAATCTACATTATTAATATTCTTTTTAAGTGCAATGTAGTTGTAGATTTCTCCATTGAAAATCAAAACATACCGACCTGATTCGTCAGTCATAGGTTGATGAGCATTGCTTGAGGTATCGATGATGGATAACCGTGTATGGCCTAGTCCTATCTTATTCTTCAGATAGGTATCTTGATGATCTGGCCCCCGAAACATCATTGATTTGACCGCTGATTTGAGATAATCTTTTAAGTCGACTGTGCTTGATGAGAAATTTTTAAAGCCTACAATACCACACATACATTAATCTGTCAACTATCAAAGTGCTATGTTAGTATCAATTTGTTTATTTGCTTTTACATAAGTTCACAAATGTCTCACTTAAACGGAAAAAGCATTGCAATTTTAGGAGGATCCGGAACCCTGGGTAGGGCCTTAGTGAAGTATGTTTTTAATCATAAAATAGACTTCTCAACGATTTTAATTTTCTCAAGAGACGAGATCAAGCAACTGGAGATGATGGAAGAATTTCCTGAAAAATCTAGTGTAGAAATAGTTTACAAGCTTGGAGATGTTCGTGATTCGGAAAGACTAAAAGAAGTAATTAATGGCTTTGATTATGTGGTGCATGCAGCGGCAATTAAGCACGTGGTAATGGCAGAAAAGAATCCGAAGGAGTGCCATAAAACGAACGTGCTGGGAACACAGAATGTAATTGAAGCATGCTTGAAAAGCAGCATTGCAAAGGCACTTTTAATATCTACGGATAAGGCCGTTGATCCGATTGGTATCTACGGGAAATCTAAAAAAGAGGCGGAGCGTCTTTGGCAAAAAGCAAACACAAATGGCTCTACCAATTTTCAAGCCATTAGGTTGGGAAACATCATAGGAGCGAGAGGCTCAGTGTTTGAGGTGTTTCAACGCCAACGAAAAACCGGAACCATAAAGGTGACTCACCCAGAAGCTACCAGGTTTTGCATTTCAAAGGAAAAGGCGGCTGAGTTTATCTTTCATAGTATTGATTCTGTCTCCAACAAGATTCTTATTCCCAAAATGGAATCTTTTAAAGTCATAGAGCTAGCAAAGCAAATGGCTCCTGAGTGTGAAATTGAAATCATTGGGTTAAGACCAGGGGATAAGTTACATGAAAAGTTAAGGGAGGTAAGTTCAAATGATACAGATTCGATTAATTTGCGAGGTTTAATGCATTGTATTTAACTACTTCTCAGATGGCCATCGTATTAACTTTTTTATGTATTGATTATAAAAAAGCCTTTAGTCATGCACAGGAAAAAAACTCATCAAGCGCAATAATTTTTTTAGATGAGTTAGAAGACAAAAGTGCTTAATGTTAAAAATGGGACTTAGAGACCTATTTATCACTCCTTTCTATTTTATGGTATTCACCTTAATAGGTTTTTTTTTACGACCCTATCTTTCTAACGTGCGAACGAAAAGGTATTTTCTGCTCGCTTTGTGGGCTCGTTTTTTCGGAGCAATTGCTTTGGGTTTGATTTATCAATTTTACTACGGAGGTGGTGATACGTTTGGCTATTGGGAACATGGGAGCAAGTGGATATATGAAGGATTTATGGATGATCCGGTGATTGGTTTTAAAATGTTGTTAGATGATGGAGGCGTCAGAGCAGAGGATGAAACCTTTCAATACACTTCCCGAATTTGGTATTATCGGGATACAAAATCCTACTTCATCGTAAGAATAGCCGCCTTTTTTGATCTTTTTACGTTTCACACCTACTCCGCGACTAGCCTTTTTTTTGCGGTCTTTAGTTTCAGTGGCCTTTGGGCTCTTTTTTTGATCGTTCACCAGCGATATCAACGTATTATCCCCACAAAAAATATCGCGTTTGCCTTGTTATTCGTTCCTAGTGTTGTCTTTTGGGGGTCAGGCATCCTCAAGGATACCATCACTTTAGGTGCTTTTGGATGGTTGATCTATTCGGTTTATTTCATCATCGAGAAAAAAAGATATGGAATTCATCTGATTATCCTATTTCTCAGCGCTTTAATAATTTATAAAATCAAAGTTTACATTTTATTGGCCTCTATTCCAGCAATCACCATGTGGATTTACTGGAGGTATCAAGTACGTATCCGCAAAGCCGTTCTAAGAATTATTTTGTTGCCTGTATTGGGAATCTTGTTTATTGGGTTAGGTTTTATTGCTCTTCAGCGAATCAGTACGCTTAATCAGGAATATACATTCGACAATGTGGCACAAAGATCTGCAGCAACCGCCTATGATATAAGGTACGGCTGGGGTGCAAGAACGGGTGGCGATGGTGGTTATGATATTGGAATACCGGATGGCACCATAACAGGAATGCTAAGGTTGTTTCCTCAGGCCGTAAATGTGAGCCTTTACAGGCCTTACTTATGGGAAGTAAAAAATCTGTTTATGTTCCTGAGCGCTCTCGAAGCTCTGATTGTTCTGGTATTAACTTTTCAATATTTGAAAAAAAAGAGATGGAAATATTCACTGAAAGATCCTTTCATCATGTTCTGTCTCGTTTTCACCATTATCCTTGCTTTCGCGGTAGGCGTAAGTACGGCAAACTTTGGCACCTTAATGCGATATAAAATTCCAATGATGCCATTTTTATTTATTTTGTTGTTTTATCCTCGCAAATAGTTTTCAGAATTATTTAGACATTGAAGAATTCAAATAACACTTTCCAAAAATTAAGGTCAGCGATAGGACCCAAGTAGCTATGGATGTGGTATGAAGTGGGTGGGGCTTACAAACGTTAACTGTTGTTACCTCATTCGAAAATCAATTACCTCCTATCTAACGTGTTACCTCATCTCAATGAATAACACCCAAATTTTTTGGGCTAAGCTTGTTTTGGCAAGTTGCATTGATGTTGAGAAATCGTTAAAACGACCAAAAGAGGTTATCACTTTTGATCCCTTACTTTTGATTCCGTATGATTCAACAACTAAACCGCACGAAAAAAATCATTGCTATTCTTTTAAATAAGGAGATTAGATGCAACAACGGTAACTATTTTTTTATAATTGGTTCAGGTAGATGCGGATCAACACTACTCAGGGTAATTCTTGAGAGAAATCCAGAAATTTCTGTGCTTCCCGAGATTAGTATGGCGCTTCCCAGAGTTACAGATTTATTTATTGCAAATAAGAAGAAAACGTATGAGGAGCATATCGCGCTATTTTACCAGGAATATAGTTCGGAAGAAAACTGGGATGCATTAGGAATTGATTACGAAGACATTAGAAGAAATCTTACTCGTGCAAATAAGCCTGTACCAGATTTTATAAAAGCAATTCATCAATCGTACTCAGAAAAACAAAATAAAACGGCGTTGATATTCGGAGATAAACACCCCTATTTAACCTTCCATATTCCATACTTGTTCTCGATCTTTCCGAGGGCTAAATTCATACATCTAATAAGGGACGGACGAGACGTGGCTTGTTCATGGAATCGGACGAAAGGGCTTGAAATGCCACTCTTAGAAGCTGCCAAGCGTTGGAACTGGGCGTTAAAAGAGGTAGAGAGATTTAAATTTTTAATTAAAAAAAACCTGATAGAGCTTTCTTACGAAACACTTGTTGCTCAACCCGAGAGAACTATAAGACAGATATGTAAGTTTCTGGGAGTTAGCTATTCAAAAGAACTTTTAAGTTCAGAAAACAATAGATCAACAAAGGAGATTGGAGTGGGACACCATGAAAACGCTGTTAAAGAAATATCTACCACGTCTTTCGGGAAATGGAAACGGACTCTTTCAGAGACTGAGATGGATTTGATCATGTCTATTTTAAAGAAAAGACTTATTAAATATAACTATTTTGAATAGTGTTTGTAAGAGGCTTCTTACCCTCTTCATTTACATCAGATATCCAAAAATACCTGGTCAATATAGATGGTTTTTGCGTTTTTACTATTTAGGTTCCCTCAATCAATTAAGGTATCTAAAAAAAGATTTCTTTGTTAGGAAGCCTTACAGAGAGGTTAAATTTTTCGGAGAATTCCAGCAAGAGCTACTTTATGTGTTGCCGCACGCTTATTGGCACTTTAAAAACGGAACCCTACAAAAGACTGTATCCGCAAAAGACACCACTCCTTTTTACTTTTTCTCACCGAATCATGAAGAAAGATTCATTTCTCGCAAATGGAGAGGAAATTACAACATTAGCTTTCCTAATGCTCCTCACAATCATAAGCTAAACAGAATTAAATGGAGACAAATACCCTTAAAAGCTCATTACACAAACAATAAATTTATTTTTGAAAAACCGATCTTGGTAATTGCTAATAGATTTAATACAGAATGGGAAAACAGCCCTATCAGCTACTTTGACATTGACTGCCTTGATAGATTGATTTGTATGCTTGAGGATGATTTTCAAATAATCTATAACCGGCCGGAATCATACGAAATTACAAATGATAATAGCGAGATTCGAGAATTAAACGAAAAACAATTCATCAAGAAGAAGTATCCAAATACGATTATTTTATCTGATATTCACAGAGAAATGGATTACAGCTTCAATGAACTTCAACTAAGAATCTATGCTAATTGCTCAAATTTTATTTCCATTCACGGGGGAACAGCAACCCTGGCAAGCTACTTTGGGGGAAGGAATGTTATTTTCTCAAAAAGAGGGCATGAGCATTACCTAAAAGAGTTTGAAAATATCTTTCCGAAACTTGCAGGGGCTAGAATATACCATGTAAAATCCTATCCTGACCTTTTCGAGAAAGTAAAAAGTGTTTTTGATGCGAATTAACCCGCATTATTGACCACAAATAGTGACGGTTTGATTCAAGTAATTGATTTACAATAGTTTAATATTCATACTGAATGATTTTTGATTCCTCAAATTTGGGGAACGATTTTGGCATCCCATTCGAAATCAATTATCTCTTATTCAACGTGTTAC
>JBCCLN010000073.1:0-16329 GCA_039026865.1 Bacteroidota bacterium
ATTTTATTATATTTCTATTCAACTAACCTATTCAAATTATAACGTTTGACTTTCAAGTAATTAATGCTTCTTGTTTCCCTAAGCACCTGTTCTTTTATACTGGATTCAACGTCTTTTTTGAATTCCAATACTACAGATGAGGCTCGATTTTTAGGAACAGGAAAGAAAAGGCAAGAAGGTAAATGTGTTCTTGGTGTTAAGCTTGTAAAGATATACTATACTTTTTTAGGTATACGAATTGGAAAAGCTGCTTATACAGAAGAAGCACGTTAAGTTATGGGAAGGATCCAAATTTTTACGGTTCCTGCCTATTTTTTACCTAATCTTAAATTCTACTTAAAGAATGTATAGATTTTTTTTACAAGTTCTTTTTAATTGCGTACTTGCCGGGCTTGGTTTTAGCCAGAAATTAGTTGGAACTGTAGTTGATTCTACCGATTTAAGTCCTGTACTCTACGCTACAATAACTAATGAAAATCAAAGAACCTACACTTTTTCAGATGACCTAGGAAGGTTTGAGTTGTTTGGTCAAGTAGGAGACTCAATTAGTATTCAACACCTTGGTTTTGAAACTAATACGTTTTTGGCCACCTCTAATGAACTAGAACTGAAGATTACTCCTCTAGCACTAATGCTTCAAGAAATAGTAGTCTCAGATCAAGTTTCGTCAAACATTATCCAAAATGACTTTAAGTCTAAGGCTTACTTTGCACCAAAATTGAATTCCTCGTACGCGTTCTTGGTTAAAAACAATATAAACGAGGTAGTTTCCTTGGAGAAAATCGTAATACCCACAAAGTTTAAGAAAGGTTACTCAAATTCCGGGTATTTGGTTGTCCAAATTTATGAATCAATTCATGGACAACCGACCAATCCAATTTCAGAACAGGTAGCTGTTGAATTTGAACCTTCTAAGCAAATAATAATACCAATGTTTGAGGATGTGGCTGTACCTGTTGATGAATTTTTCATTGTCCTTAAAAGAGTAATTTTAGGACAATCCTTCAATAACAAAACTAGAAACCTTAGTGCTAATCCATTTTTTCATTCTAATGAATTAACCCTATCTAAATCAAGATCTGAAAATATATCGTTCATAATGGATAATATGATCACAAAAGGAAAATGGATGAGATCAGATGATTACAATAGAATCCTTGGCTTTGACAGTATGCTAAACATAAAAATTGAGTGTCATGTCCAATACTGATTTTAACATCACTTCAAAAAATTGCTTTCATTTTGACTGTTGCTTTAGCAATTTCATTTTTTACCTGAATACAGGTATCCTCGAAACTTGGGGGGCCAAAGCTACCAAATGACTTCCTGGAAAAACCAAATGGCTCTTTAGGAATACCCGCCCAGTTGGTATCTAATTCGCCATTTTCGTTTTCATCGTGAATTACACTTACAGCATATCTCCCTTCAGGGATACCTTCAAATCTGATGAGGTTTTTGGCTTCATCCAGTGAGAGGGTTTTAGACCGATATACTTTTTTTAGAAATGAGTCTTCATTATCAAACAAAGCAACGATGACAACACCTTTCGTGGATTTGATATTTTCTATAGTTATAATTATTTCACCTTTTTCAGTAGGTAGATTTTGAATAAAAGTGAAATAGAAAAAAAGTGTTAGAATTTTCATCGGTTGATATCCTCTATCAAGCAATGAAACAAAGTTAATGCCTAAAAATCAATAAATTTTTGAAGTGTTAGTTAGTCCTGTAATTTAACTCCATCGTTCCCAAGTAATATGGGTTTGCCAAACCGGCCTTCTTCATCTTTTACTTCAAGGTTCAGTACACCTCGTGGGCAAACCGAAGAACAAACCCCGCAACCCACGCAAGAAGAGCGAATAATGTTTTGACCTCTTTGTGCATACCACCTTACATCAATGCCCATTTCACAGTAGGTAGAGCAATTACCACAGCTAATGCATTGGCCACCATTTGTGGTAATTCGAAACCTCGATTTAAAACGCTGAACTAAACCTAGATATGCCGCTAGCGGGCAGCCAAATCGGCACCAAACCCGGTTACCCATAAGCGGATAAAAACCTGTGCCAACAACCCCGGCAAAACCGGCGCCAATCCAGGCTCCATAAACCGATCTCACATCGTAACTACTAAGACCTAAGATCTGGCTGTTACCAGTCCAATACGTGTATAAAACGCCACCTGTCATCACTATGGCAAAAACCAGTACCCCGTGTATCATCCAGCGTTCCACTTTCCAGGCCTTCACGGATTTATCCGATAATTGACGGTAGGGATCTCCCAAGGTCTCTGCTAATCCACCGCAGCCACATACCCACGAACAATACCAACGCTTTCCAAAAAAGTAAACGAAAACAGGCACTCCTATAATGATTAAGGCTATCCCCCAACCCAGCATAAAGATGCCCAAACTGCCATTAGCTAAAAGCGTACTAAGTTCATTGTCGAAGAAGAAGTCGTAGTCAAGGGGCCAGATATTTTTAAAGTCAAAATAGGGCTGATTTAATCTCAACAGAATTTCAGGTATTAAAAAAGCAAAAGCCGTCTGAAAAAACATTACGGAAACAGTTCTTACTACTTGGTACTTGCTATGTCTATACTTTATTATCATTCTTCCACCCATAACCAAAATGCAGAGGGTGTAAATAAAGCCGTACAAGAAGAACCTTCCGGCGTCAGATCCTTTAAGGAATTGACTAACCGGATCTACGGTTATGATCCAGCTGGTCATGTACTCGGGGTAATAGTAGAGTAAGATATAGAACACGATCAAGAATGTTCCGGTGAGTATACCTAACCATCCTACGCTGGTCATTGCCCTGTGAAACAAACCATTATTTTTAATACCTGGAGGGCCATCTTTAACCTTAGGCAGGATATAAAGTAAAGCTCCTAAGATGCACGCCAAATACGTTAACAATAAAAAAAGGCCAGGATTACTACTCACAGGTCCGGTACTGGATGCTTTAGTAATAGAGTATTTGAGATCTTTGATCTTATACTTATCAAAGCCTTTTTCATTAACTATTTGATAAAGTTTTATGTTCGTTGCAACATTAGTTATCTGTTGTAGCATTTCTTCTGAACCTTGGAATTCTCTACCGTCAAGCCAGCCACCGTAGTCTTGAAATGTTTTCTTTTTGTACTTTCCCGCCTCGCTATTATCAAATACCCTATCCAAAGAGGAAAGCTGAAATTTGTTTTTATTTTTTGAAACCAGGTCTTTCACTTCCGGCTCAGTTATACCAAATACGGCCAGCTGTTGATCGTTAACCGCTTTGAACGCCTCGTGCAGCTCGCTAACTACAGTGAAGCTGTTGTTGTACGTCCTCCCGACAATTTCGCTATTTGATGTCAAAAGGTTGGCTTTCTCACCTATTTGTTCTTTAAGTATTTCGGGAGTGATCCTGTAAGACTCCAAAAAAAATGAGCCTATAAAAATTCCAAAGCCGCTCAGGAAAAGGGCTAATCCAATTGTCTTTATTACTTTCATCCGAAAATCGCTTCTAATAATGATTTCTTTCCTTTCAACCTTATCGGATGTTGTGGATTTAACTGATTAAATGCAGTCACAATTTCTTGTTCATGCCTGTCAAAAAACTCAGGGTCGAAATTAGCTTCCCTTAAGTTTTCAAGAACATAAAAAATGTCACGTTTCTCCGTAAGCCATTGATCAAAAGATTCGTGCCTTAAGCGAATACCAAAAGTATTAACTCCTAAAAAGAGTTTGGAGTCTTTATCAAAAATGAAGTGCATACATTTCTTTCCACTTTTATGTTCCCAATAAAACTCCTCTTCATTCTTCTTAAGCTGATTCCACACCCAACCGTAGGTCTGATATTCAATATCAAAAAACTTAGCTGAGTTAAACCAATTACCGGGTAGATATTGGGTTTGGTTACCTGTTATGGTTTGGGCAACAGTTTCCCCCATCATTCTCCCTGTATACCATACCTGTTCTACAGGTCTACGATTTGGAAGGGGGTCCTTTCTTTCTGCACAGTCACCAATGGCATACACGTTGGGAGCATTGGTTTCAAGATATTCATTCACCAAGATACCTCTGTTTGTTTCTATCCCGGATTCTTTGGCTAAATCAATGTTGGAATGAACTCCTGCTGTTAACCCCACAAATTGACAAGGTATCTCATCTCCATCGGAAGTTATAATTGCGCGGACCCTACCATTTTCATCCGGTAGAATTTCTTTTAACTCTGTACCAAGTCTTAGGTCAATGTGGTGTTCTCTAATATGTCGTGAAATCAACGAGGCTTCCTGTTCGGGTAGCACATTACTCCAAAATTGATTTTCACGAACAAGAAAAGTCACATTTATCTGTTTAGAACTCAACATTTCTGCTAGTTCTACGCCAATCAGACCACCACCGACAATAACACCGCAATTTATTCCTTCGGTGTTTTTTTCAATGTATTGAAGATCCTGGTAACTCACCATGCCGCTAACCCCCTCAAGATCTTGCCCGGGCCAGCCAAAAAAATTAGGTTTTGCGCCTGTCGCTAAAATGAGCTTATCATAACGAAGTTCACCTCTTTGCTTAAGCTGAAGTAAATTATTTTTGATGTCAATACCCTCAACGAAGTCGTTCAAGAGATCGATTTTGTTTTTTTTCCAAAACCAATCTTCATAAGGCTTAGTGTTTTCAAATTTCATATGCCCCATGTATATATACATAATAGCCGTTCTGGACCAGAAGTGATCTGTTTCCGCAGAAATAATGGTGATCTGATAATCACTATTCTTCCTTATATGTCGGGCTGCGGTGACTCCTGAGATCCCGTTCCCTATGATTACAACATGTGCCATTGATTCGTTTGATCTTCCTACAAGATGAAAATTTTAACGTGGGTTTCCTATTGATGTTCAGTAAACCTTCGTACATGTCTGAAGATTGACAAACCTTACTTAAATCAGAATGTAAAGGACTAAAAAAGTACGTATAAGCGCCCATAATTGGCTTTTGTCTCCCCAAAGACACAACTCACCCCAATGGTCATCGTTATTGAGACACCACCAAAGAGTTAAAAACATGACAAGAATATTGATTATAGTAGGAGCTTTAATGGTATCATCAATTACATCGGAGGCAGGTGATTTAACATCTTTTTTTGATAAGACTGATGCTTTCTTAAAAAAGTATGTAGAAAATGGAAAGGTACATTATCAGCAGATCAATAATAATTTTAAAGTAATAGAAGAACTATATAATGACGTTGGTGCGATGGACCTGTCTAAGGAAGATCCTGAAACCAAAAAAGCCTTCTTCCTTAATGCATACAACCTCATCGTCATTTATCAGGTAGCTAAATTTTATCCTTTGAAATCACCTTTGGATAGGAGTGGGTTTTTCGATCGGGTCAAGCATAAGGTAGCCGGTGAATTAATAACACTAAATGCTCTTGAGATAAAGAAAATTGTTTTAACCCATAAAGACGCAAGAATTCATTTTGCATTAGCTTGTGCGGCCAAAAGTTGTCCGCCTTTGGCAAGTTTTGCTTATGTTCCTGGTAAGTTAAATAGCCAATTGGATGCACGCACTAAGCTTTCAATTAATAATAAGAATTGGCTTAAAGTGAACTCCAGTGCTAAGCAGACTTCTATCTCGAAAATATTTGATTGGTACAAAAAAGACTTTACCATGAATGGGGAGAATACCGTGATCGAATTCATAAATAAATACAGGTCGACACCAATTCCTGCTTCTTACTCCGTAGTGCACTATGAATATGACTGGAGTTTGAATGAAGGATAATATGGTATTGAAGGGTTTCACCGGGTTTTAAAGGGAGTTGAATTCGACTCCTTTTTTATTTTCTTGAGAATTTAGTAGTTGTACTTCCATAGCCTGAACGTGAAATACACATTTGAGATGTTTTTTGTTTAGCCCGCTTATTCCGCTTCTCGCCCTCCTAGTTTAAAAGCGTAATGATCGATATGTTCAGTCCTGTTTTATCATGTGGTAAAATTAGTATGTGATATATCTTTTATTGGGTTTTGTATAATTTATTCATAAAAAGTACATCAATATAATATCCGTAGTGGTTCGTTTTTGCATTTATTAGAACTCATTTTAACTCGTTTTCTCTAGGAAAGCAGATATAATATTACATTAAGCTCAAACACAGATATAAAATAATATTTGTATTTTTCAATTCGGTACGTAGTCTTTAACCAAGAATTATCAAAACTATTTTTGAATACCATACTATTTCCTTTTTATCCCCAACTTGACTCCATGGACTGTGGCCCCACCTGTTTGCGCATGGTGGCCAAGTACTATGGCAAAATCTATTCATTACCATTTCTGAGGGAGAAGTGTTATATCGATAAAGCCGGGGTCAGCTTAAAAGGTATAAGTGAAGCTGCGGAATTGATCGGTTTCAGAACAGTCGCAGTTAAACTTCCTTTATCCAATCAGAAGGATCTTCCCGCCCTTTCTGAAGCCCCACTTCCGGCAATTGTCCACTGGAACCAGAATCATTTTATTGTTTTATACAAAATGGGTAAAAAGACGGTTAAAGTAGCCGATCCTGCATCTGGTAAAGTAGAACTGACCTTTCAAGAATTCGAGAAGTCGTTCTGTTCTGAAGGTAAATCCGGAGTTGCCCTTCTGCTGGAACCCATGCCCGGGTTTTATGAAACCGAGAAAGTAGAAAATTCAAAGGGCATAAACTTCTTGCTGACCTATTTAAAGCCGCACAAGAAACTATTTATTCAACTTATCATAGGGCTTCTGCTAGGTACTGTTTTCCAACTCATATTTCCTTTTCTTACCCAAAGCTTAGTTGATATTGGCATTGAAACCAGAGACTTAAATTTTATCTACCTAGTTCTGGCGGGCCAGCTTATGTTATTTATTGGTCAAACGGTGGTGCGTTTTATACAGAGCTGGATACTGTTGCATGTGAGCACACGAATAAATATAAGTCTGATAGCCGACTTTCTTATTCAGCTCATGCGGCTTCCACTTGGTTTTTTTGATTCTAAGAATACGGGCGATTTACTTCAGCGAATAGGAGACCATAAGCGAATTGAAACTTTTCTCACCCAATCTTCATTGATGGCCTTGTTGGCCACAGTGAACCTGGTAGTTTTTGGAACGGTTCTACTGGTTTATTCCAATACTATATTCTTTGTATTTCTTGTGTCTGCTGTACTCTATGTATCCTGGATATTTCTGTTTTTAAATAAGAGGCGGGAAGTGGACTATAAAGCATTTCAACAGCTTTCCGACAACCAGGATTCGCTCATTGAAATCATCCAGGGTATGGCGGAAATAAAGCTTCAAGGCAGTCAGATGAAAAGACGTTGGCGATGGGCTACCATTCAGGCAAAATATTTTCGTACACAGATCCAGGCTTTATCCGTAGCGCAATACCAGGATGCCGGGGCGCTTTCTATCAGCCAACTCAAGGATATTTTGATCACCTTTTTCTCTGCCACAGCCGTACTGAGTGGAGACCTGACCCTCGGCGCTATGCTGGCGATACAATACATCATTGGTCAGTTGAACGCACCTATGCAGCAACTGATTGGGTTTGTAAGGGCAGCGCAGGATGCCTCCATTAGTCTTGACAGGTTATCCGAAATACATGATAATAAAGTAGAAGAGCAACCCGAGGTGTCTAAAATTGATCAGGTGCCGGACGGAAACATCCTATTTGAACATGTCTCTTTTCAATATACCCCCATTTCTGATGTAGTGCTAAATGATATTAACCTTGAGATTGAACGAGGTAAGACCACGGCAATAGTAGGTACAAGTGGCAGTGGCAAAACTACATTACTGAAGCTGTTACTCGGTTTTTACCCCCCTAACAAGGGTAAAATAAACCTAGGAGGCATTTCCATCCAAGACATCTATCAAAAGGTATGGCGAAGTCAGTGCGGGGTAGTCATGCAGGAGGGTTTTATATTTTCAGATAGCATTATGAACAATATTGCGGAGAGCAGTGAAAATGTGGATCTGCAGAGGGTACTGAAAGCTGTTAACATGGCCAATATTGCTGATTTTATCACAAGCTTGCCGTTGGGTTTAAGTACCAAAATTGGAGCGAAGGGCAACGGACTTAGTCAAGGGCAAAAGCAAAGGCTATTGATTGCCCGAGCGATTTATAAAGACCCTGAGTTTATCTTCTTTGATGAAGCCACCAACGCTTTAGACGCCAATAATGAACGAGTGATTATGGATAACCTCAACCGTTTTGTAGCCGGTAAAACGGCCGTGGTAGTGGCCCATAGGTTAAGTACCGTAAAAAATGCTGATAAAATAGTGGTATTAGAGCAAGGTCACATTGTAGAACAGGGTACACATAAGGAATTGGTGGAAAGAAAAGGTGAATATTTTCGTTTGGTTCAAAATCAATTGGAGTTGGGTACATAATGCCGGAAGCGAGCTCAAATTTCAACAACGACTTAAATGACTTGGTGGGCAACCCCCCAGGCTGGTTGCTTCGAAGCGGACTGACTGTTTTTGCCATAGTAGTCCTATTTGTTCTGGCGTTAGCCGCATTTATTAAGTATCCGGATACGATCAGTAGTGCTGGTATTATGACCAGTACACAACCTCCCATAGCGCACAAGGCATTAACCACAGGGCTTCTGGATACCCTATTTGTAGAGAATAATAGTCATGTTAAAGAAGGGGATACCCTCATTTATCTCAAGACCACCGCTTTATTAAAGCATGTGGGGAAACTTCATGATTTTATAATAGGTGTAAATGAAATTGAGCAGCCAGAAGGTTATCAAACACTGGTTTTCCCGAGTCATTTGGTTGTAGGACAACTTCAACCGGCTTACACAGAATTGGAGTTAATGTTTGAAGAGTTTATCCTCTTATTAAAGAATGAAGACTGGGCCTATCAAGTCAAAGTGAAAAGGCATGAATTGAATAATACATTAAAACAAGCCGATTTGTTGAAAAGAAAATATGCTTTGTCTAGAGAAGAATTAGCATTGGAAGAAAAAGATTTCGGTAAGACCAAGTACCTGTTCGATGAAAACCTTATCAGCGAATTGGAATATGACCAGGCGCTAGCCAAAGTGCTGGGGGCCAGAAAGCTGCATCTTTCCATTGAAACCGAGATAAATGATAATAAGCTAAAACTCACTAAGCTCACTTCTGAGCTTAACGAAATAAAGGAAGAACGTAACAGGAAGGTATCCATGCAGCTTTTAAAGCTTAAAAAACTTTTGACAGGGTTAAGAGAACAGTTAAGCAGTTGGACTTTGGAAAATGTGGTTACGGCGCAAATCAGCGGAGAGATAATGTTGAACTCTGAGATTAATCGATACGGATTAATTGATAAAGATCAAATACTGGCGCATATTATTCCTTCATCATCTGCTAACGTAAAACGATTTGTGCAGGCAAAGGTACCAGCTGCCGGTATTGGCAAAATTAATATTGGTGATCAGGCCATGATCAAGGTGGAAGGGTTCCCTTATAAAGAGTACGGTGTAATCACTGGTGTTGTAGAAACTATATCGTTACTGCCCGTTGAAGTGGTGGAAAATGAACAGCAATACGAACTTAATATTTCTCTGTCAGAGGGAGACATCATAACCACTCATGGCGACGTTATACCTTTTAATCCACAAACAGCGGTATTGTTAGATGTGATCACTGAAAACAAAAGTATACTACAAAGGATTTTTAAACAGTTTCTGAACCTTTTAAACCAGGAAAATTATGGGGTTAATTGAAAAACTAAAGCAAATTGAACGTATTGATGCCTTGATTAGGCGAAAGGCAACAGGTACTCCTGGGCAGTTAGCGAAAAAACTTCGTTTATCAGAACGCCAGGTATATAACGTGATAAAACTGATGAAAGATATGGGGGCTCCTATTTTCTTTTGTCCGTTTAGAAAGAGTTATTGTTATGAGTATGAGGTAGAGTTTAGACCGGGCTTTCTTGCTTTGAATACTGCTAAAATAGGTGGAGGTATAAAAAAATATATTAATTCATATTATTTACAGCCGACTGAATTTTTTTTTCGGTATCAGTAATGATTTTAGTCTTAAATGAATGTTTAACTAAAATTAAAAACCATGAAAAAACTTGAAAGTATGAAGGATAGCAGATTCATTCTATCTGATGAAGAGCAGAAATCTTTAAAAGGTGGTAGCCCTGGTGTACAGGCAACTGGACATTTGTACAATACTGATGTGCCTGAAGAAAATTGCTACAATAGTGACTGGAAACAGACAGATATTTGCATTGTTTTACTTTAAATTATTTGACATGAAAAAGACTTTAGAATCAATGAACAATAGTAAGTTTCAACTTACCGATACAGAGCAAAAAAATGTAGTGGGTGGTGTAGATTACTCGCATGAGTATAGTACTACATATACTCATGATAGTGATGGAAATGTAAGTAATCATGTGGATGTCAAAATCTATGACATATGCATAGATACTGCAATCATGTAAATCATCTATGGTAGAACTCTTGAGTTCTACCATATTCTTATGGTTTTAATAATAAGTCAGAGTCATTCCGAATATTCAACCGATGATGTAATTGATTGGTTGTCCTATTATGATCAGTCTTTTATTAGACTTAATGGAATTGATTATCTCAGGAGTCCTCAAATTAAACTCGGATTTAATAAAAAAAATACTATTCTAGGGGATTTACCTTTAGAAGAAGTTAAAGTTGTTTGGTTCAGGAGGTGGACTTCAGCCGAAGATAGATCGTATCTCATGTTAAATCTGCGTGATTTTAAACCATATCTGTTACAATTAAATGAATTTTTACGTGGTGAGTATAACATATTGACCGATTATCTGCTGTCTGTTTTAAAGAATAAAGTATATGGAAAAATTCTAAGAGACGATATTAATAAATTGCTAGTATTGAGAAAGGCCGTTGAACTTGGTATAAATATTCCTGAAACAGCAGTAATTTCTTTAAGGAGTGAATTTGAAGAGTTTGTCAAAAATGGCGAAGTGATTACAAAGCCAATTGGTAACGGAAAAGGCATAGATTTTTCCAAAAATACCTATGTTCCTTACACCGCAAAATGTAATACTCTGAATAAGGCTGTAGGCAGCAAGTTTGCACCGTCACTTTTCCAAAAACACATTAACAAAAAACACGAGATACGTACTTTCTATTTGAATGGCAAATTTTTTTCAATGGCCATTTTTTCTCAAAGTAATGCTCAGACGAGTGTTGATTTTAGGCGTTATGATAACAATAAACCAAATCGAACAATTCCATTCCAGTTACCACTATCTTTCGAAAGAAAATTAAAAAAGCTAGCAATGTTTTTTGGACTTAAGTTAGGATCATTCGATATTATAAGAACTCCTGATGATAAATATTGCCTCTTAGAAATTAATCCAGAGGGTCAATTTGGTATGGTTTCATATCCTTGCAACTATTTTTTGGAAAAAGAAATTGCTCTAGAATTAATTAAAGCAAATGAAAAATGAAGTAATTGATAAAGTGGATGCTAACGAACGGCAGAAGCTAAATGCCGGCTTTTTCACTATGGTTGAGCCTAAGGGAGTTAGTGCTGTATATGCAAATAGAGAAAATGCGACATCTAGTTTTTATAACTCCAAAGACATGAGGACAGTAGGATTTTACAAGACCACTTCAAGAATGATTTCCAATGATGATTATGAAAGATTTTCGTAAATCAGATTTATACTTAATCGTATATTCGAACTGCATTCCTGTAAAAGGAGCAGTTAGAAGCACTATATGTGATCTACAAAATCATAGATATTATTACATACCAAATGACCTTTTTGATTTGCTAAGTAAATTAAAAAAGAAGCCCTTACATAATATCTATAGGTCATTTTCTAAGGAAAATTATGGAATTCTTGATGAATATTTTGACTTTTTGATGACTAATGAATTGGCTTTTCTGGATTCTCAGCCTGAACTTTTTCCTGACTTGAATCGTGACTGGAGTTATCCAGGTCAAGTTAGCAATGCCATCATTGATCTGAATAAGAGAAGCATTTCTAAGATTGATTACTCAATGGTCATTGATGAATTAAGCAATTTGAATTGTGAATGCCTTCAAATCAGGTCTTTTGAGGGTTTAACAATAAATGATATAAACAAGATCTTATTATTAACCACAGATACACGACTCAACGAGTTGAGATTAGTCTTATATTATTCTTACGATGTTGAGGAGATAGTCGAAAATTTTATTCTCAAGAATAAAAGAATCACTGAGGTTATCTTTCATGGATGCGATAGGACCTTAAAAAGGGATATTTTTGGTGTTCCAGTTATTTTCACTGGAAATGTGCTTACGGCTAAGGATTGTGGACAAGTGTGTCTTCAAAACTTTTCCGTAAATATTAAGCATTTTACAGAGTCGCTGAAGTTTAATAGTTGTTTGAATAGAAAAATCTCTATTGATGAATACGGCTTGATAAAAAACTGCCCCTCAAGTAACAAGTCTTATGGAAGTATCAAAGAAAAGACCCTTACCGAAGTTCTTATGAATCAAGAATTCAAAAAACTATGGAAGATAAAAAAAGATGATGTCGAAGTATGTAAAGATTGTGAGTATCGATATATATGCACGGACTGTCGGGTCTTTACAAAAGGAAAGGATTCTTATGGCAAACCTGAAAAATGCACATACGACCCTTATGAGGCTCAATGGAATTAGAGAAATTACGTAAAATTATTATCTCATTTTCTGATGAAATTTCTCAAAATACTTCTTTTATTTTTGATTCTCTTTTGTCAAAGATGTAAGGAAGTGTCTAAATATTCTTTTAATGAGATCGAATTAGGTTCTCAGAATGACTATAATACTAGTCAAATATTTTACTGTCAGTCATTTGAGGATAATACAGATAACGAAATTAAAGCTGTTCAGAGTGCATTTAATGGTGATTACAAGGAAGCACTAAAGTACGCAACACGCGATGCTAGCTCCAACACTAATCCAGTTGTAGCGAATTTCACTGATCAGGATTCAATTCAAATAGATCAAATGATCAGGGCAGCGGAGTCGATGTTATCCGATCCAAATAGCTCAGAAGAGAAAATAGCTGAATCAAAAAAAATATTATCTCTTTTAAGAGGACCCGTTACCGCTGAGGAAGCTTTTAAAGAGTATCAAAGAACTCCAGCGTTAGAATATATAGTTACTCAGGGCGAGAGTTTTCACTTCACCTTGATCAACGAAGCGCATTATTGCTCACAACATCGAAACTTTACACATCAACTTCTAGAGCCTTTATGGGATTCAGGTTATCGCTATTTGGCCTTAGAGACGCTGTCTCATTATGATACTGCTTTAGTCGCTAGAAGATATCCGACATATGATTCTGGACCTTATTTAGCCGATTCGAATTTTGGTAATCTAGTCCAGTCAGCAATTGATATTGGTTACATTTTGGTTCCATACGAAACGTTGGATAGTCAGAGTGGAACTTTGAGAGACTTTGATCAGGCACAAAATATACTAAACGCGACATGGCTGCGTGACACGGTAGGAAAGGTCCTTGTACATGCAGGTTACAGTCATATTAATGAAGTAGGTTTTGAAAACTATCGTCCCATGGGTTCCCAACTTAAAAAGATGTCGGAACAGGATATTTTAACTATCGATCAAGTATTCATGACTCCTTTGAACGACAACGACAAGAACCACGCATTTTACAATTATGTGAATAAAGATGTAACTATAGAAGAGCCTATAGTATGTCTTAATCCTGGTGGTGTACCTGTTATTGATCCAGTAAGTCGTGAATCAATAGATATTCAGGTGTATCATCCAAAAACCTCCTTTGTCCATGGTAGACCTGATTGGATAAAGAATGAAAATAACCATTATATATCGCTATCCAAGGCAATTACTGCATATAAGGGAAATCTATTGGTTGCTTTGGACGCTTCCAAATTGATGAGTGCTGTGCCTGCTGATAAATTGGTTATTGAGGATGATATAAAGCTGATTTTGCCTACAGGAAGTTATGTTATAATGGTTATAAACTGCGACAATAAAATAATCAAAAGGTATTCTCTAGAAGTGTAAATTTTCTTGCTTGGTCAGTTTTAGAAGAAAACTATTTCAGCAACTATAAAATTCAAGATAGTTAAAAGTAAGAACTGGGGTTGGGGCCTTCATCCCCTCCCGAAGATTCGAGGAAAGGTGAAAAGTATGTGCAATCTAGAACAGAGAAGTATCTAGTAAACCATGAAAATTACAGCCATAATTTGTTTACTCACGTTCTCTCTTTTATCAACTAGCCGCGGACAAGTAGACATCCTGAAAATTGCCATACTTCCAACTGACCAAAACTCTTTAAATGAAACCAAAAAGATCGCTAGTACACTAAGGAAGTATTATAAATGTCGGGTAAGGATACTGCCTGTCAAATCCATACCTGAAAGCTATTTCTGGTATGGCAGTGATACACTTAGAGCGTCTGCGGTATTAAAGTATATAGCAGAACTGGATAATAGAATGGAATACGATAAATGCCTTGCCGTAACTGCCTATGCTATGAATATTTCTGGGATTGAAAGATTTTGGTACAAACAAGATTTGATTAGAGGATTAGCTCGGTATGATGGTAAATCATGCATAATATCGACATTTAAGATCAAGAATGAAACCAAAGGAGATAGCAGATTGTATAAGGATTTATTAGAGAAAGTAGCCCGCCACGAAATCGGGGACACTATGGGGTTGAAACATTGTACTAATGAAAAGGAGTGTTTCATGGTTAGTGGCTTGATTGATAAAACCTTCTATTCCTCACCTAATACTTTGTGTGATAGCTGTGTTCTAAGTATACGACCTTTCATTCGAACAAGAAAGAAGGAACTAAATGATTGATTGTTAAACAATCCTAAATTATGAAAAAGTATAGTTTCGTATTAATACTTTTTTTATATGTTGGGTGCTCAGATGAGAAGGATAACACACTAGAGCCATATCCGTCATATTATCATCTCATTAGGGGGGCAAAGTTGGACTCTAAAAATGGAAATATTACTTCTGCATTAGAAAAGTTTGCTGAGGCCATTGAAATCGTAGATTATGTTCATACCCATAATTTTGTTTGGGCAGCAAAGGAGGCTAAGAATATCGGTAATTGTAAACTTGCAGCAAAATATATCGAAAAAGCCTTAAGGCAGGGCATAACCGATGTGCCGGAAAATTTGACTGATGAAGGGTTGTTAAGTGATTTTCTCGACTGCGAAATGATCAACAAAGCGCAGAAATCCGAGTTGATTGCAATGCTAAAAAAAGACAACAGTCAAATTAATTTCTATTTAAAAGATATGTTAGATAGCTTATATAATGTAGACCAAAGAATTAGGAATGAGGGGAGCCGCTCTGAAATAAAGAGAATAGACTCACTAAATATAAATATGTTGATTGATCTTATAAATAAATTTGGATTTCCAGATGAGCGATTAATAGGAGCGAAAACAGCAAAAAATACATTCATTATCATTTTACATTTCGATAGTGATACTGATAATTGTATTTTGGGAGGAATGCTTTTCAATGCCTTGCATAAAGGTAAACTTGCACCTCAAAATTATGCATGGGTGGTGGATAGAAGACGGTATTGGGGTCCTGAAAAGCAAGAACCATACTATTATGAAATACCAACACAAAAGCTAAAAAATCTCACAAAAAAAGAAAGGGATGAGATAGACAAAAGAAGGTACGCTATTGGACTCAAACCTTTATCCGAAATGAATATATCTTTTAAGGAAGACGGTCGAGTAATAGTAACTGATCATTGGACCGATTTTTAACGTTGCATTTGGGGAAGATTACAAATCTAAAACAAATCATGCTGAGAGCCTACCTCATCATTTTAATGAAGCTACTAAATTTAGACTAAAACGAGTCCCAATTAATGTTTTTAGGCAAGTTAAAGAGTATTCGCGTATTCATAAATTATTATTGGATACGATCATGTTTCCTGGAAACGATAACAAAAATCAATTACAATTGGTAAATATGAAAAATGTTCAATTTCTTAATCAGTCCACTTCATGAATTAGACAGCTGTGGTCATTCATTTTTTACACGAAGCAGAGTTTATTTTAGTTCGTTTGTCTTGAAAAGCAGATATAATGAAATTCGAATATAATCCTTATACCAATCCATGGTCGGACTCGTCTAAAAACCTCTTGAAGAATAAGGCCATCGAGTATGATGGGTTTGATCTAGCCCCAAAACTAGGGTGTAATGAAGTTTGGTAAAATTTACCTCATTTTTGTCATTTTGTTTTGTCAAAAATGTACAAACGCATCAAGACACTCTTTTAATGAAATTCCACCAGATTCTCC
>JBCCLN010000074.1:0-16271 GCA_039026865.1 Bacteroidota bacterium
CCTCGCGCATGCGCGTCAGCGCCGCGGCGGGGCTCGCTGTGACCCGTGCGAAGGCCTGCCGGGGCTGTTGTTCGACGGCCACGACCTCGGCCACGGGTCAATGGTGAAGCATCATTGAATCTTTACAAGTCGTTTTCAGTAAGTACAGATAGTATTTATATAAATGATGTTAACAATAGAATTCAAATAAATGGACTAGGTGTAACTCTTTCCACTTCAGATTCTATCCTTCTTGTTCAGAATATAGAAGCAGGTATTCGGACCAGAAAAGACAGTATCTCGCTATCCTTTGAAGAAATCGGGAGCAACACATTTTATATCAAAAGCGATTCTACGCTTCAAATAATGGGCGAAACTTTAACTCTTTCCAAGCCTCAATTTTCCATGTTAGATATGCCCACCCTTAAATGGACTAATAAAAAGTCGGCCAGAATGAAATCTCAAAATGTTTTGCCAGATATTTTGTTTGAATTTAATGAGCTGTACTTGAATCAGGGAAAGGTTAGTATTCAATCCGACCAAATGGATCTTAATATAAATAAAGTCAGGATCGAAACCGGAAAACTATCAAATGTGAATGATGATTATAAAACAATTGATTATCTGGCTAATAATACTTTAATAGATCTTGAAAAAATAAGTTTTAAGTTTAACGGTAAGTCCTATTATATTGAATCGCTTAAAAATGATCCGGATGCTCATCTTATTTTCGCAGGAAACATTAGTTCGGAAATTGGATCGGTTGAAAAAATATCGATAAAGGATCTTGAATACGCGTTACTAGAAAATGGAATTTTGAAATTTAACTCTTCTGAAATCGCCAATGCTCAGATTCTACTTAAAGAAAGCGAATCCAAGCACAAAAACTCTTCTAAAAATCCAATAGCGCTAAATTCCATCGCTTCTTTATTGGAAAAAATCATCTTCGAAAACATTGATTTAAGTGGAATTAATTTGACATACCAAGGTGAAAAATTTGAATCCAAAGTAAAAGACATTAGTGCGCGATTGATCAGGAGAGACACGATACTAACAACGGAGTTTATTTTAGGCGGACCTATAAAGTTCTTGGATTCAACTAAACGGGCTACTATCCAAGATTTTGAATATGACGAGAAAGATTCAAGTTTAGTTATCAATAAAATTCAGGCAAAATTTGATAAAGTTGGAAAAGTAAATGCGGATTCGATCGTTCTGGGGAATTTATATTCCATTACTAAAGATCTTAGAGAAAAATTCAGAAATATTGATGTATCAGTATTCCAACCAAAGTTGAGTATTCGATATCAACCTTCTAAAGAAAACGAAGGGAAAAATAGTAGCAGATCAGCAGACTTACCTGTAAATATCCCCAAGTTTCGACTCGTTAATGGGGTATTGGATGCAATATTTTACGATAATACAATTACGATTGACCAGATACATCTTGCGTCTAAAAAAAGTTACACGGCAATAGATATAGATTCATTAGTCAATAATCTTGATTTTTCTATTGAGAATCTAAAATTCAAAAATCCATCTTTAGAAAGTATGAACCTCAAGAAGATGACCCATAGCTCCTCTAAGAATGCCTTGCAGATAAGTGATCTTTATTTTGAAGAAGACTCAACGTATTATGGCACTGTTGATAATCTCTACATTAAACTTCTTCAATACCAAATAAAGGATAAATTTTCGGCATCTGTTGATTCGGTATTTCTTACATCCCCTAATATAACATGGTCAATAGCGTCATTTAACTCAAAGAAAAAAGATACTATTAAGGATACAGCAGCTATCAGTATTCCCATTGCATTGAATCATCTTGTTTTAAACAATGGCCATTTTGCTTTGCTTATGAATAAGCACCGCATCGACTTTAATAATATTGAAGTATTTATCGACTCTATTGATCTCACAAAATCAAGTACCGAAAAACTACTATCAAGCGCAGATATTTCTTTGAAAGGGAATGACTTTCGTTGGATAACCAATGATAGCCTTTATGAGATTTCTATTGAAGGTTACTTAATTGACTCTAAGAGTGAGATGATTAAGTTACTTGGATTTAAATATATTCCACTACTTGATAAGGAAGCCTTCAATCAACGAAAACCAACTATTTCTGACGAGGAAATAATGGAGCTAAAAACTCAATATAAACTACTTAATCGGGGCGACAGCCTGAGGTTAGCAATGCTCAAAAGAAGCCAATTTGATACGTTGAATAGAAAATTTAATGTAACCGCTACCGAATCCCAAATCGCTGAGAAAATAGAAAAAGGTGTAAAAAATGTTTTTTCTGAAGGTAGTATGTACCAATCAGATTGGATTAGGGCCTACGGAGATGAGATAAAATTGATATACTTGGATAAACATGCTTTCATTGCAAATAACGAGATTAAAATAGGAAATATTGAAATTAATGGACTTGTTTTAGATGTTTATCGAGACAAAAGATTGCCAAGGCCTCCAAATAAATTTAAGCCCTTGGTAGGGTCTATGCTTAAAAATCTTTCCACTCAAGTGCTCGTTGACACGCTAAATGTATCAGCATCAAGAATTACCAACGAAGAGTATGCTATCGGTGGAAAGCAATCAGGAGCCATCGATTTTCTAGATATAACCGCTACTCTATCCAATGTAACAAATATGCAGGAGCATATTAATGAAAACAAGAATATGCTTCTTATTGCGTCAGGAAAAGTGGAAGAAGCTCCATTTACCATCAATACAGCTTTTGATCTAAGTTCTTCGGATGATTATTTTGTTATGAAAGGTCAACTCGGCAAGTTTGATTTGAATTGCCTAAATCCTATTTTAGAAAATGTAGCTTTTGTAAAGGTAGAGAGTGGAGTGAGCGAAAACCTTGAGTTTGATTTCAAATCAACGAACGAATATGCTATTGGCAAAATGACTTTTCAGTATGATAACCTGAAAATTGCATTGGTAAACAAAGAAAATTATACTACCAGGGGGAAAGGTGCCAATGTATTATCTTTTGTCGCAAATACTTTTGTAATAAAAAAAAGAAATCCAAAGTTTGTATTTCTAAAGGAAGGAGATATTTATTTTAAAAGACATAAAAACAAGTCCATTTTTAACTATTGGACGAAGTCTTTGCTCAGTGGTATTATCAGTAGTGTTGGTGCAAAGAGTCACAAGAAAGATATTAAACGTCTCAACGAAGAAGGCCTTCCAAACTGAAAATATTAATCTTTGTTACTCATAAAAGTAGTCATCTAATTTTATTAATCACAAATAACTAAATATACAGAAATGAAAAAAATATTTGCAATTATCTTCTTCTTATTAATCGGGTCATTATGTTTTTCTCAATCACCTGTAGAAGAAGTGGAAATTTTCCAAAATCTTTTTGGGATGAAGAAGAAAGATGCTGTTTCAAGACTTATTAAGATTGACGGAATGAAAAGCGAGTCATTTTGGAAACTTTACGATGAGTATGAAATGGAAAGAAAGTCATTTGGAAAAGATAGGATCCAGCTGGTTAATGATTACGCCAATAATTATCTTCAAATGACTGATGACAAGATTGATGAATTATTCAAAAGATCAGTTATTGTGAGCGGTAATCTTGATAAATTGGCGGTAAAATACTACAAAAAGATCAAGAAAGAGGTAGATACAAAAACGGCGGCTCAATTTTATCAAGTAGAGATGTATTTCTTATCTGCGATTCGTTACGAATTAACGAGCAATATTCCTTTTATTGGAGAACTAGAGTCTGAATAGTCATTTAAAATAACCTTTAAATCGTATAAGACTGGAAACAGGCTCAGGCACTAGATATTTTATAGACTTATTTTCGGCCACCAATTTCCTTATAAGCGTAGCCGATATATCAACCTCAGGAGCTTCAATCTTACTCACATTTTCATGATGAAACAGCTCACTGGGCCTTGCTCCTTTCCTTGGGTAGACAATTAGTTTGAAATATTTCAATATCTGAGCCGCATTTTTCCACTTTGTGAAAGAAGCGAGATTATCTTCACCTATAATTAGCGTAAACTTCTTATCCGGATATTTCTCTTGAAGCACAGTTAAGGTATCAATAGTATAGCTTGGTTTTGGCATGTTGAACTCTACATCACAAACTCTAAAGTTAAAATCGTCCGATATCGCTGCTCTTACCATATCTATTCTATCAAATTCGTGAAGCAAATTTTTATTTTTCTTAAATGGGTTCTGAGGACTTACCACAAACCATACTTCATTAATCTCTGTTGTTTCCTTCACTAAATTGGCAATAACCATATGGCCGATATGGATGGGGTTGAATGATCCGAAAAATAGCCCAACATCCATTAATTCAAGAATTTAGTTACCAATTCTTCTGCATCTTTAAGTGCTAACTCAAGATCGTGATTAAGAATTACCACATCAAAACTCTTCTCTTGTTTCATCTCCATACTAGCACGGTTCACCCTTTCATTCAACGATTCAATGGATTCAGTATTCCTTTTCAATAACCTATCCCTTAAAATTTCAATATCGTTGACTTTCACGAAGATTGACAGTGCGTTTTGTCCAAATTTCTTCTTTAACGTTGTTCCACCAAAGACTTCAACATCGAAGACCACATGTTTTCCTTCATTCCAAATTCTTTCTACTTCACTTTTTAGTGTCCCGTAAAAAGCACCAGGATAAACCTCCTGCCACTCTAGAATTTCACCAGCCTTAATTTTTTCTTCAAAGTCCTGCTTAGAAAGAAAATAATAATCCAGACCGTTTTTTTCGTTGTTTCTAGGAGCTCTTGTAGTTGCTGAAATTGAAAAACTAAGGGATGAGATTTTTTTTAAAAGGCGATGGACAATCGTTGTCTTTCCTGCTCCTGAAGGGGCTGTGAAGATGATTACTTTTCCTTCCATTCCAGTGGAATTAACTAGTTCGATGGATCAACCAACAATCTTGCTTTTGATCTCCGAAAACAGGGTGGATGGCACTGGTTCCTTGATAACTTTCGTCTTTAAAAGTTGCCTAATCTGGCATTCCAAATTGTAATGCCCAAAACAGATCATGCATTTTTCAATATGATCGTAGAAAAAAGATTCTTCATCATGTGAAGCTTCATTATCTAGAATAAGGTTTAGAATCCTAAGACATTTTTCAAAGTCCTTACACCTACAATCAGGATAATCTGACATTTACGCTGAGTTTGACTTTTAATAGCGTCAATCAGATAACGCAAAGAAAAGTTCCCTAAAAATTAATTGTATCCCATTGAATGTGCATAGGAACTGAGTTTTTCTCTTAATAAGTTTCTAGCTCTATGCAATCTTGACCTTACTGTTCCAATAGGGATATCTAAAATCTTTGCCATTTCTTCGTAGGTAAATCCCTCAAGATCACAAAGAATAATAACCGTTCTGAAATCAATAGCCAATGAATTTAACGCATTGGTGATCTCATCTCCAATCATATCTTTTGTAGCCTCTAGCCTCAGGTCAGTAGTCGCTTCACTAAGGGTATCTTCGGAATTATAAAACTGCTCAACTTCCTGATAGTCAACTTTAGAAGGCTGCTTGCTTTTCTTTCTGTAATCATTGATGAAGCTATTTTTTAGGATTCTGTAAAGCCATGCTTTGGAATTCGTACCCTCCTGAAAAGAATTAATAAAACGATACGCTTTCAAATAAGTATCTTGAACTAAATCTTTCGCCTCGTCTTCATCAAAAGTAAGTCTGTACGCAAAATTGTACATTGAATCGATATGAGGCATGAATTCCTCTCCAAAAACCTGAGCCTTCTTAGCATCTGAAT
Organism: Bacteroidota bacterium; assembly: GCA_039026865.1. Taxonomy (GTDB): domain Bacteria; phylum Bacteroidota; class Bacteroidia; order Cytophagales; family Cyclobacteriaceae; genus Ekhidna. Next base: position 5,761 of record JBCCLN010000074.1, read on the forward strand.
ATGTAGTTGAGGTAGGTATATCTATCGCTTGTATCATTGGTTTTCTTATGTATGTATATACATTAAAATACGATAGTTGTTTATATTAGTTCTGAGATAATTGTCAAATGCAATGACAGGAATATTGATTAAAACTAGGTTATTAAGTTTATGTTAGCTTACTGACACTTTGATGAAACAAAAAAGACACCTTAATCTGGTGCCTCATTACAATTGCTTTTCAAATACGTCTAGTATCTATAATATTCCGGTTTGAAAGGGCCTTTAATTTCAACTCCAATATATTCTGCTTGGTCTGATGTTAACTCTTCCAGTTCAACTCCAATCTTAGATAAATGAAGTGCGGCTACTTTTTCATCTAAATGCTTTGGTAACATGTAAACTGCGTTATCATAATTCTCATAATTATTCCACAATTCTATTTGAGCTAATGTCTGGTTTGTGAATGAGTTAGACATCACAAACGATGGATGGCCAGTAGCACAACCCAGATTCACCAATCGTCCTTCAGCCAAAATAAGAATATCATTTCCATTCACATTATAAAGATCCACCTGTGGTTTGATTTCTATATGGGTGTCACCATAATTTTTCTTAATCCATGCCATATCGATCTCATTGTCAAAATGTCCAATATTACAGACTATTGCTTTATCCTTCATCACCTTGAAATGTTCTCCTTTTATAATATCTTTATTTCCGGTAGCGGTAACAACTATATCTGCTCTAGGTACAGCATTTGACATTTTCTTTACCTCAAATCCATCCATAGCTGCTTGCAAAGCACATATGGGGTCAATTTCTGTTACAATTACTCTTACTCCTGCGCCTCTCAAAGAAGCAGCAGAACCTTTTCCAACGTCACCATAGCCAGCAACGACAGCTACTTTTCCAGCAAGCATCACATCGGTTGCTCTTCTTATAGCATCTACTAAGGATTCTTTACAACCATACTTATTGTCAAACTTAGACTTGGTGACTGAATCATTGACATTGATTGCAGGCAGTGGAAGGGTGCCATTTTTCATTCTATCATACAGTCGATGAACTCCTGTTGTCGTTTCTTCAGATAATCCCTTGATTTCACCTACTAACTCAGGGTATTTGTCAAGTACCATGTTTGTAAGGTCTCCACCATCATCAAGAATCATATTAAGTGGTTTCTCACCATCAAAGGCAAACAACGTTTGCTCAATACACCAATTAAATTCTTCCTCATTCATTCCTTTCCATGCGTACACTGGAATCCCAACTTTAGCAATAGCAGCTGCTGCATGATCCTGAGTAGAAAATACATTGCAGGAAGACCATGTGACTTCAGCACCTAAGGCAGTTAGCGTCTCTATTAAAACGGCAGTTTGAATAGTCATGTGAAGGCATCCAGCAATTCTAGCTCCCTTTAAAGGTTGGCTATCTCCATATTCTTTTCTTAGTGCCATCAAACCTGGCATTTCTGCTTCTGCAAGTTCTATCTCTTTACGTCCCCAATCTGCGAGGGAAATATCTTTTATTTTGAATTGTTCAGCGGTTACACTCATCTTTATTCTTGGGTTAAATTTTTCCTTAATTACATTGTAAAAGTAATTTAATTCTTAACTCAATAGTATATTAAAATACAAATTGAATTTCTTTTACGTTATAAGTAAATTCTTCATTTTTTTTCTCTATTATCAGTTTCCCATATTCGTTGATTCCCTTGATAATTCCCTTAAAAACTGAATGAGTGTCTCGAAAAGTACGAATTTCATCTTTCCACAAAAGTGAATAATGATAAGCCTCTCTTATTTCGTGGTATTTCCCGTGAGTCAATTTTAAATACCAATACTCCATATAAATCAATAAATCTTCTAGGAAATCATCTCTATCGTAAAGAACGCCTGTTTCGAATAACAGGGAAGTAGCTTGGTGAATTTTGACGCTTTTCTGATTTAAATTCAGTCCTATACCAACGACCGAAAATTCTATGTTGCGTCCTTTTATATTATTTTCAATTAATACTCCTGCTATTTTTTTGTTATTCAAGTAGATATCATTCGGCCATTTTAATTTCAAGCTGGCTCTAGTCTTTTCTTTTAGGGTATCCAAGACAGCTAACCCGGTAACAAGGTTTAATAAATATTGACTCGATAAGGATAGTGCACTCGGTTTCAATAGAATAGAAAATAAAACACTCTTGCCAGGTTCATCTTCCCATTTGTCGCCCCTTTGACCCCTACCTTTAAACTGATGATCTGTATAGATCACAGTTCCCTCAGGAACTGATTCATTTTTAACCATAGAAGACAATTCATCGTTGGTAGAATGACATTGTGTCATAAAAATAACCTTTTTACCAAAGAATAAAGGTTTGGCAAAGAATTTATACACTAGAAATGATGTAGATTTGAATTAAAAATAATTGTAAAATTTTTAGTGAACCAAAATTTAGACGAAGAAGCCAGCTCAAATGTATTAAGTAACTGGGTAGTAGAGGGGATGCTAGAAAAGAAAGCACAAGATGTTGTGATTGTTGATCTAAGAAACATAAATCACGCTATTGCGGACTTTTTTGTCATATGTAGTGGAAATTCTGATACACAAATAGACGCCATTTCCGAATCCATTGAAGAAGAGATACAAAAACGTTCTAAGCAGAATCCATGGAAAAAAGAAGGACAGCAAAACAAAGAATGGATACTTCTAGATTATGTTGATGTAGTGGCTCATGTATTTAATAAAGAAAAGAGATCATTTTATGGGCTTGAGGAACTATGGGGTGATGCGAAAATCACTAAAATTGATTCAAACTAAAAGGTAAGGAAGCTCGTTTAGCACAAAAATTAATAAAGGAAAAAATGCCAGACAGAAAAAGAAAGGATGTATCAAGACCGAGACCAGGAATGCAGGGGTGGCTAATTGGAGGTCTTCTGGCTATTGTTATTGCTGTAACTATATTTTCAAATGATAGTGGGACTGTAAGCACAACCTACAGAGCTTTTGAAAAAATGGTTAGGTCGAATGATGTGAAAAGGGTAGTTTTAATTAAAAATCGAGACTTTATAGAAATAACGCTCAAAGATGAAGCTTTGAGTAATACAAAATATAAATTGGAATTAGAACGAAATAAAGGGCTTTTAAGCACTGAAACCGGTCCACATTATAAAGTCGAAATTGTGAGTCTTGAAAAGTTTGCAAGAGATTTTGAAGAACTTATGGAAGATATTCCGGAGGATCAGCGTTTTGATTATAAAATAGACGAGCGGAGTGACTATACAAATATTCTTTTTAACTGGGGATTTTTGATCCTTCTCATTTTTGGTTTTTGGTTTTTGATGAGAAGAATGACAGGGGGAGGTGGTCCTGGCGGACAGATATTCAACATTGGCAAGTCAAGAGCATCACTTTTTGATGCAGAGAATAAAGTAAAAATTACTTTTGAAGACGCAGCTGGATTAGAAGAAGCGAAAGAAGAAGTCCAGGAAATCGTAGAGTTTTTGAAAAATCCTAGCAAGTTCACCAAACTTGGAGGGAAAATACCCAAAGGTGCGTTACTTGTTGGGCCCCCTGGTACAGGTAAGACCTTATTAGCTAAAGCTGTAGCTGGTGAAGCCGGTGTCCCATTCTTTACGCTCTCCGGATCTGATTTTGTAGAAATGTTTGTAGGTGTTGGAGCGGCCAGAGTTCGAGATCTATTCAAACAAGCTAAAGAAAAAGCCCCTTGTATTATCTTCATTGACGAAATAGATGCTATTGGTCGATCTCGTGGAAGAGGCCAAATGCCAGGGTCTAACGATGAAAGAGAAAATACGTTGAATTCGTTGTTAGTGGAAATGGATGGATTCGCTACGGATGTGGGAGTTATTATTCTTGCTGCTACAAATAGACCCGATGTACTGGATTCAGCTCTGCTAAGACCTGGTAGATTTGATAGGCAAATAAGCATAGATAAACCTGATATTTTAGGAAGAGAGGCGATTTTCAAAGTTCATCTAAAGCCTATTCAAATAGCAAAAGATGTAGACGCCAAAAAATTAGCAGCACAGACACCAGGCTTTGCGGGAGCTGAAATTGCTAATGTATGTAATGAAGCGGCACTTATAGCGGCCAGAAGAGACAAGAAAAAAGTAGATATGCAAGATTTTCAAGATGCCATTGATCGGGTTATTGGTGGACTTGAAAAGAAAAACAAAATCATTTCTCCAGAAGAGAAGAGGATTGTTGCCTATCATGAAGCGGGTCATGCAGTAGCGGGATGGTTCTTAGAGCATGCTGATCCATTAGTTAAAGTTAGCATTGTGCCAAGAGGAGTTGCGGCGCTAGGATATGCGCAGTATCTGCCAAAAGAACAGTTCTTGTACCAAACTGAGCAATTAATGGACGAGATGTGTATGGCTTTAGGAGGAAGAGCAGCAGAAGATATTATATTCGGTAAGATATCAACCGGTGCTCTGAGCGATTTGGAAAGGATTACAAAAATGGCATATAGTATTGTGACAGTTTATGGCATGAATAAAAAAATTGGGAATGTTTCTTTTTATGACTCCAAGCAATCTGACTACAATTTCACAAAACCCTATTCTGATGCTACCGCCGAACTCATAGATACAGAAGTAAAAGTACTTATAGACAAAGCATATAAAAGAACAAAGGATTTACTTTCTAGCAAGAAAAAAGAGCTTGAAATTTTAGCTCAAGAATTGCTAAAGAGAGAGATTATTTTTCAATCTGATCTTGAAGGTTTAATTGGAAAGCGTCCTTTCAAAAATCCGACTTCCTATGAATCATTTACCAATAATGGAACGGCGAAAGAAGGAAAAGATAATTCAGAGCAGAAAAATGATGAGGTAACTGTTAATAACTTAAAAAGTGAGGTAAAAGAAGAAGTAGAAAAAGAAGAATCGACCGCGGAAAAATAATAGATGGTTAATCTGGATCAGGTCAATTTGCTGCAATACCTTGAGCCAGGAAAGAAAATTTATTTTGCTAGTGATTTTCACTTAGGGGTACCTGATAGGAACAAAAGTCTTGAAAGAGAACGTATAATAATACGATGGCTGGAGCACATTAAATCAGATGCTTCAGCTATTTTTTTTGTTGGGGATGTTTTTGATTTCTGGTTTGAGTATAAGCAAGCAATACCTAAAGGTTTCGTAAGATTTCAAGGTAAACTTGCTGAACTATGTGATCAAGGTATTTCTATTTTCTTATTTGCTGGAAATCATGACTTGTGGTACTCAGATTATTTAAACAAAGAATTAGGAATTGTTTTGTTTAAAAAACCCATTGAAATTAGTATAAATAATAAACGATTTTTGATTGGTCATGGAGATGGTTTAGGAAAAGGTAATCACCTCTATAATGTGATAAAAAAGGTTTTCACTGCAAGAATACCACAATGGATATTCCGATGGATACACCCGGATATTGGTATAACCTTAGGGAAGTTTTGGAGCAACGCAAGTAAAGAGAGGAGTAAAAGAAAAGATGAAATTTTTAAAGGTGAAAGTGAAATACTTTTTAATTATTGCCTAGACGTTGAAAAAAGAAGCCATCACGATTTTTATGTGTTTGGGCATAGGCACATGCCACTGGAAATGAATTTATCAAATCAGTCTACTTATTTTAATTTAGGTGAGTGGATGACTTCTAATTCCTATCTTAAGTTTGATGGCGAGAAAGCTATTCTTCTTAATTTTAGCGTATAGCGCTTATTTAAATTTACCAGCACAATGGAAGGTAGTCAGAGAGGTGATGCTTGACCAGACACCTACTGCTTTTTCCGCTGATATCAATGCTGATATATACATTGGTTATAATGATGGTAGCCTGGTAAAATATGATGTTAATGGAGAAGAATTAATTAATTACTCACTTCCCAATCTTTCGAAAATTTCACTGATAGATCCTCAGTTTCAATTAAGAACTTTTCTATTTTACTATGACATCCAACAGATTACGATCTTAGATCGCCTGAACTCCGTCCCCAAAAATTATTCAGTAAAGGATTTAGGTACAGGTTTAGTAAATATGGCTTGCCCTGCGCCTGATGGTACCATATGGCTAATTGAAAACAATCCATTGTTGCTAAAGCATATTGATCTTAATAGAAAAATGCTTATCCAGGAAACACAGCCTAGTTTGGGAAAAGATATTCGGGCAATGCGGACTTATCAAAATATTCTTTTAATAGTAGACGAGAGTGGCCTTCATGTCTTAGATCAATTCGGATCAACACTTTTTTTCTACAAAGGAACTAACATAAACAGTATGAGCATCTGGAAGGATAGCGTTTACTTTGAATATAGTGGTAAAATTATGGAGATGGATCTCTTTGACCGAAGAGTAATTTCAGCCCTTAAAAGCCCAATGGAGGATATCCATGGATTTATTTACGTAAATAAGACTTATCTGTTTTTCACAAAAAATAAATTGACCTATTATCAAAAAACAGATTAGTTATCTACCTCTGTATAGGTCAAGGATTCTTTTTCTTAAGACAATCGTATACATTGCATTAACTAATTGAGCCTCAGCCTGATTTTTATTATTGAGGCTTTCTAAATAAGTGTAAAAATCAGTATTCCCAGTTTCAAAGCGCTTCTTAATGAATTCGAACGTTTGATTCAAAGCTTCAAAGTTCTCTTTTGCAGTCTGATAAGAGGTTTGAGCTGCTAACAGGTCTAGATAATCTCGCTGTGCGGCATTCGTTACATCTAACATAGCCTGATCGTTTTGAAGCGTGGAATTTAACATCAAGACTTTAGTATTATCGATATTATTCTGAGTCTGGTATCTATTAAAAATAGGAATACTCATAGTAAATTCAACGTAATCAGTTGGCAAGTCTCTAATTTGATCTAAATAATCTATGTCTTCCTGGTTAGAATAATTTCTAGCATGTTGCCCGAAAATAGAAAGGCTTGGATATCTGTCCGCTTTTACTTGCTTCAATTGGGATTTTGCGGCTATTTCGCTTTCAGAGGTACTTTTAAGTCTGAAGGAGTAATCTAAGACATCATTCAACACTTCATCGTAATCATCATAATTCATCAATATCTCCAGGTTTTCAAGTTCTAGTGATTGAAGTTTGACGTTTTTATAGTTTTCTATCTGAATTGATTGGAGTAAGTTAAGGAGATCGGATTGATATAGATTTTTCAGATTAACGTTATTCAAGCGTTCATTTGCAACCTGAGATTGGAAATTATACACGGTTTCCAAATTACCAACTCCTACAGATACCCTCTTCTTTTCACGGTCTAACTGTTCTTCCAAGAAGCCAAGTCTTTGATCAGAAATTCGTACGTTTTCAGTATCCACCAATACATTTAAATAATTTCTAATCACCGTAGCAGTAACTATCAATTTAGTGTCTTCTAATTGAAACCTGGTAGCCTCAAATTCATGTTTCCTTCTATTGAGTAAATGATGGTTAGCAAAAGCATTAAAAACAGTGAAACTAGATCTGAGCCAAGGGCGAGCATTCCAACTCCTGAACGAAAATATACTTCCTGCTACAATGTCACTCCCATCTGTATATGAATGATTAAATTCTGCATTAAGGTTAGGTAAGAAATTGTAGTAAGCCTGTCTTTTATTGGATTGAGCGCCTATTAAATTATTTTGGTTCTGTTTTATGGTGAGGTTTCTACTTAGAGCCATATTTATACATTCGTCAAGAGTAAGTTCTCTAACTTTTTGAGCCCAGGATGAAACAGCAAGCAGGGACATGAATCCGAAAAGAAATTTTCGCATGACTTATAAAATTTTTAATTGGCTTCTTTAAAGAACCAACCGGCTGCAGAAGTATCATACCGGTTGGTATAAGTATAAAGAGAATTACACTAAAGCTTCTTTTACATTGATGTTTTCGGATACGATCTGACCATCAAATAAATGAATCACACGATCTGAATATTCAGCATCTACCGGAGAGTGTGTCACCATAATCACTGTGGTACCTGCATCATTTAGCTCAGTTAATAGGTTCATTACTTCTTGCCCATTCGCAGAATCTAAGTTACCTGTTGGTTCATCTGCTAAAATTAGTTTAGGTTTAGCTACCACTGCTCTAGAAATGGCTACACGTTGCTGCTGACCTCCGGAAAGTTGCTGGGGAAAATGATTTCTTCTGTGCATAATCTTCATATGCTCCATTACTTCCTCTGCTCTCTTTTTTCTTTCAGAAGAGGAATACTTTAAATAAATCAATGGTAACTCAATGTTTTCAAACACAGTAAGCTCATCAATAAGATTGAAGCTTTGAAACACGAAACCAATATTTGCTTTTCGTAAATCAGCTCTTTGTCGTTCTTTATATCCAGAGATTTCCAGGTCAGTAAAATAAAACTCCCCTTCGGATGGATTGTCTAGCAGCCCGATAATATTTAGCAACGTAGATTTACCACAACCGGAAGGACCCATTATCGCAACAAATTCTCCTACCTTGATTTCCATATTTACCCCTGCAAGCGCTGTCGTCTCTATTTCATCGGTGTAATAGAATTTTTTTAATCCTTTCGTTTTAATGAGTGCTTTCGCGTTTTCCATAATTATTTGAGTTTAATCTTTGAATTTCGAATATTTACTTTGCTTTTATTTTGAGTTACTTTATAACTAAAATGTCCTTGTCTTCATAGCCTCTATAGGAAGAAACTACCACTTTTTCTCCGGGTTGCAATCCTGCTACCACCTCATAGTATCTAGGGTTCATTCTACCCAGTCTAATATCTCTTCGTATTGCTGTAGACTCATCTTCCTCGACTACGAAAACCCAGTTGCCACCAGTAGTCTGATAAAAACTACCCCTTGGAATTTGAACTGCTATGATGTTTTCGCTCAATTGTAATCGAATTTGTAATGTTTGTCCTCTTCTTATCCCATTTGGGATTGTATCAAAGGCCATATCTACTTCGAACAATCCATTATTCACTTCTGGATATACTTTTATAATTTCCAATCTATAATCGTTCCCAGCAAATGAGAATGAGCCCTCTAACTCAGCATAAATTCTAGATATGTAATGTTCATCAATCGTTGCACGAACTTTAAAACCATTTAAATCATCTATCTGACCAATGTTTTGTCCTGGCCCTATTGACTCGCCTACCTCTACGTCTACCGTTGATAACCTTCCTGATATTGGAGCTTTGATATAGAGGTTATCCAAATTCTTTTTGATCATATTGAGATTTTCCCGGGTTCGCTCTAGTGTGGCTTCTGCCTGTCTGATCTGCAGTCTTGCGTTTAAGGAGTCGAATCTGTTGGATTCAATCTGGATTTCCCTATTATCCAATAGTCTTTCGTATTCTCTTTTTAAGTTTAAATATTCCTGTTCTGAAATAATGTTTTCATCATATAGCTTCTTTCCTCGCTGATAAGCATCTTTAGCCGCATCTATTTGATAGTCAAGTTGAAGCAGATTTCTTTTAAGATCGAATTGATTTCTTTGAAGTGCCAATTTTGTATTTTCAACTTCGTTAACAAGTCGGAAAGCCTGGGTTTCTTCTCTTACGAAGTTTTGTAATAGTGCATTGTTTGCTAATTCTAGAATCGTATCACCTTTATCAACCAATATGCCACCATCGTAATGCTTTTTAGAGACAACCCCTCCTTCTATCGCATCTAGGCGTATTGTCTTGATAGGTAATACGTTACCATCAACAGGGATGAATTCACGAAATTCTCCTTCATGTACAGATGAGATATTTATTTTACTTCGCTCAACATTGAGTCTGGTACCGCCACCACTCAATAGAAAATTGTAAACAATGAAAACAACCAATAATCCACTTAATGAATAAATGCTGATTTTCTTAATGGTCCACTTCTTTTTCTTGATTTTTCTGTCCATTAATCACACGTCTTTTAATTAGGTTTTCAAGAAACTGGTTTGCCAATAAGAATGCCACTAATTACAATCTGTTGATTTTCAAATAGTTATAATATTGATCATCATCAGTCTAAAGGATGGATGTACAGATTGGAACATAAAAGTGTACGTTTTTGGTCATCTTATTTACTTAAGGTTGAAATTTACTTAAGGTTAAAAACAAAAAAGGTTCAGGAACTGATCCCTGAACCCAAAGGTCAAAAACTCAAAATAAAAAGGACTAATAATATCAAGTATAGCTAAAAATCATATGAAAAAAAATGAACTATATAAAAATAAAAGCGTTTGATAGTTTTACTATTAAAAAAAGTAGTCTTATAACTGAATTCGAGTGTAGCTCAAATTATTATGATAGCTCAACTACAATTACAACTTAATCCATCACTATATTTAAGAGACCCACAATCAAGCGATTTAGGACAACGGATTATTACTGAAAGTATTCAACTAATCGACGAAATGGGTTTTGAAGCGTTTACTTTCAAAAAACTATCTATAGCCATTAATTCCACAGAGGCTTCTATTTATCGTTATTTTGAAAACAAGCATCGACTTCTTATTTATTTAATCGCATGGTATTGGAATTATTTAGATTATAAGATCAACTATGAAACACATAACATCAAAGAACCTAAAGAAA
>JBCCLN010000075.1:0-16173 GCA_039026865.1 Bacteroidota bacterium
AAACAGATGAATAGTAACAATGATTTTTATTCCTCAAATTTGGGAACGATGTTGACTTCTCATTCGAAATCAATTACCTTATGTTCAACGTGTTACATCATCTCAATGAATAACACCCGAATTTTTCGGGTTAAGCTTTTTCATCTGAATATTCAGCTTTCGCTTCAAGGTTTCAATAGTACTGTTGCATCCCATTATCGCTTCTGCAATTCCTTTTTCATTAAAATCGAATTTCGGTAGTGATAACCATATGAAATAAGGTGTTTGCTCCTGGCCTAACCTCTTCAATATAATTCGCAGGAAAAATGAGGTTGGTCTCTAACTCTACCATAGCGAATGGACTAAACTCGTAGTTGAAGATGGTTCCTATTTGTTGAGCAATAAGACGTTGGTTGGATTCTCCTTCTAATACAATGTTCATGGGAGGACCGTATACTGCATCATCAGTGGAAAATCTCCAGAATATATCATAATCAATTTCCATCATAAACTTGCCAGAGCGGAAGGTCCAGTATGGATGGATATCGATCAGGTTGGCAGGACCAAAACGAGCTACCCTTCCAAAATAGGCCCCTCTTGGATACAATGGATTAAAAGTACCTAATGTATTCCCTGAAGTCGTACCGCTAATTAGTTCGGTTTTGATACCCAGTTGGTTCCGCTCATTCAGTTGGTTTTTAATATCAAAGGAAATGGTCCAAGCAGAAATATCCTGTTCACCAAAGGAACCAAATTGAAATACTGCTTCATTATCATACCGCCATTTTCCTACGGTTCTCCAAGTTCTCACACCTAGGCTGTGCCTTAATTCTTCTTCAGTACCTAGCGTATAGGTGATAGAACCATAATGCGATCCAAGATAGTATATATCAAAGTTGAAATCCCCAGTTAGGAGTTTGCTTACGTAGGTACCCCATAACCATTCTTCATTTTGAAAATCCTGGTTGTCAAATACTCCTCTACGAGGTACCATTGGACTCCCTCCAAACACCAAAAAACTGCGCTCTCCATTCATCCACTTTATAGATAAGTGATCGAAAGCCCTTCGAACGTTAGGCCCTTCCCGGGGATCTAGCAGTCTTTTGCTGCCTAGCTTCAGATTTTCTCGACCAGCGATAATGGTTAGGTTATCCGAGCTGAATTGTGCAAAAAGCTGATTCACATACAATTGATCTCTATCCACCGGCGCCAAATCTTCCTTACCACTAATCAAGCTTGAACCCAGCTCCGCAAAGACTCGAAAATTCTTATTTAAACACAAATCCGAATGAAGAAGGATCCGCTGCAAATACCATCCATTCTCGCGATTAGGAGAAAAAGAAAATTCTTCATTGTTGAAATATTCAAACTGTCCTCTATAACTGCCACCAAAAGAAAGGAAACCATCCTGGAACAGCTGAATATGCTTTAAATTCCGGTAAAATGATCTTTCTTCTTTTGAAGCAAACGATTCAATCTCGTCATCTTGCCGTAACAAACTAAAGCTGAAAGCTTTTTCTTGACCGAAATTCATGAAAGAGAAGCCTGATATAAACAAGAGAAGTACAACTTTCATGACTAAAATCTTCTGATCATAATTACACCCGCAATGATGAATAGTACTCCGAGAATCCGTTGCCAACTAATATGGTGGATAGGGATTCCTAGTAGGCCAAAGTGATCGATAATTAAGGAAATGCTCAATTGACCGGTTACAACTAGCCCAAAGGTCAAAGACACCCCAAGTTTTGGAGCCAAGATGATCATGAAGGCAACGTAGAAAGCGCCCAGGATACCCGCTGACCAGACGGTCCAATTGACTTGTGTGGCTTGGGTAATAGATGAAAGCGGTGTTTTGGATGCCAAGACATAAATTAACAAACCAAATGACCCGACGATAAATGAGATCAATGAAGCGTATATTGGGTCACCTACTGCTTTTCCCATTTTCCCATTCAAAGCTGCTTGTATCGGCAGTACTGCTCCGCACACGATGGCGAGTGATATTAATAAGGACTTCATAATTTTATATTTTCTTCAAATTTTGGTTAATTCATAGATTGCTGATCAATGGACTTCTTTGACAGATAATATACCTGGAAATGCACAAAAAAATCTAGACAGAAATGCTTTCCGTCTTGGCTGAAAATGAAACCATTACGTTTCTGAAAATCATCGCCAACCCTCATTATTCACCGCAAATGGTGGCCATTTGATTCAAGTAATTGATTTACTGCAGTTTAATATTCATTCTGAATGATTTTTGGTTCCTCAAATTTGGGGAAGATGATTTCATTTCATTTAAAATCTATTACCTCAGAGAATCCTTTGCAAAACTGGATTTTTGGTTCAAATCAAGGCTTTCAGAATTTCAAAAACGTAGTTTACCAGGTCGTAAATGAGGCTTTTGAAATTTTGAGTAACGAAGAGTTGGGCCAAAAGGCGGTTTTTTCAAAGGATTCTCCTATTCCACGTGTTACCTCATCTCAATGAATAACACCCGAATTTTTCGGGTTAATCCTATTCCATATCGGCTCGAGGAGATCATTCTTCTTCGAAACCGACATGGAACAGGATTGGGAGAACGCAGAAATCGATTTTAGTTTTGATATCCTTGAAAAACTTCATAAAAGAACACTTCGGGGTTTATTTGAGCATCAGAAAGCCGAAAATACTATAGAAAAACCCCTCATGAATTTTATTCAAATTTGGTTTCTACGATCTAGCTCATATACAACTTTCTAAAATCGCCCGTACGATACAGAGGCGACCAGTCCGGAGAAACTTGTGGCAATACAGCAGGTGCATATTTTTCAAATGTATCATATGCATGAACAATTTTTCCTCCGACTGCAGTAAGCTTTGCATGAGTTCGGGGAATTAATGCATCAGGGACTGTCATAAAATCTTGATTCAAAATGGAAAAATCAGCTAATTGACCTTTTTGAATGGCTCCTTTTCTTCCAAAATCACCAGTAAACCAGGAAGATCCGGTTGTCCATAGCTGCAAGGCCTCTTCTCGTGTGAGAATATTGTCATCACCATACATTTGTCTTCCACCCCTTGATTTTCCGGTAGCTAACCAATGTATAGAATACCAAGGGTTATATGAACTGACACGAGTAGCGTCTGTTCCTCCTCCAACAGGGATGCCCATTTTGAGCATTTTCTTTATCGGGGGTGTTTGTGCAAGTTTCGCAGCACCATAGCGCTCAACAAAATCCTCAGCCTGATAGCAGATCCTGTTCTGAATGGCAATACCCATCCCTAATTTAGCAATACGTTCTAGCGTCTTATCAGAGAATGTTTCTCCATGGTCAATGATAGTGCCCTCGGGTAACTTCCCATCTCCGGCTTTCGCCACCTCTTCATACATGTCAAGTAGAATTTCCGCAGACTCATTATAAGTAATATGTTGACGCCAAGGCCAATTGTTTTCGGCTAGAAGCTTATAAATTGGCATTGCTTGTTCCTGAACATCCGCGTCGAGTTTGGGACGCTCTTGTGCAAAAATCTCATAATCATAAGCTGCCCAACATATGTTTTCACCACCACCTATAAATCGAAGCATGTCATCCCCATCACCTGGTTTTACCGTTCCAATCCATCGTTTATAGTCTTCATACTCGCGTCCTCCTACTTGTGGGAAAGTATGAATTCCTACTCTTACCGTTGATAATCCTTGTTTATGAACATCGTAAATTATATCATAGGCATCTGGATATTGCATACCTCCGCCACCAGCATCTGAAATTGAGGTGAGTCCAAGCACATTCATTTCGTTCATATAATGTCTTGTACCAAGAATCTGCTGCTCTTTAGTTTTTGTTGGAAGTTTGGTTAATGTTTTGTACATGATCAGTCCGGATGGAGCTGATGTAATAATACCTGTTGCTCTTCCTCTCTTATCTTTTTCTATTCGTCCTTTGTGATAAAGATTTATTGGCTCATTATCATAATTCAAAACTTCAACGGCCTTTTTATTGAGCATCCCATATGCATAGAGATAAAAAATGTATACTGGATGATCAGGGGCAATCTGGTTAATCTCTTCTAGTGTAGCCATTCTTTTTTCACGGAATTGCTCCCAAGAGAAGCCACCTACAATTCTTATCCACTGACCCTTCGGTGTATGCTTTACTTCTTCGGCGAGCATGGCAAGCGCTTCTTCAATGGAATTAACCCAGTCCCAACGAAGTTCCATTGCATAATGGAGGCCTTCGCGGATACCATGAGTGTGCGAATCGTGAAGACCTGGGATCACTCGATGACCTTTAGCATCTATTACCTTGGTATTTGTGCCAATCAAATCTGCAACAGCACTATTAGGTCCTACTCTGTAATAGACCCCGTCTTTTATGGCAAATGCTTCAGCAGAGGGAAGATTGGGGTCTATGGTTGATACCTTTGCATTGCGTACTACAAGATCTGCCTTGTCAGACTGTTGCGCTAATAGCTTTCCCAAAGGTGATGACAAAGCGATTCCAGTTACACCGGCTGCTAACGATCCCTTAAGGAAATCTCGACGTTTCGGATCAAAATTTTTCATTTGTTAGTGATTTGAATTGTTATTGAATGAATATGACTGTAAAAAATAGCTCTTCCTACTAGGTCGAGCTTTCTATAGTTAATGCCCTTCTCCTTTAGCCATCCACTCGCTCATAGTTTTGATATAATCGATCCCCAAACCATACGCTCCACCATATTTTTTAGAAACTTTGAGTACTTCCAGATACATATCAGATCTAGCCCAATCTCTGTGAATTTCAAGTAAATACTGAAGAGAGGTTATTGGAATTACTCCGGCTTGAACCATTCTGGTAATAGCCATATTATGAGCCTCCTCCGAAATTCCACCAGAAGCATCTGTAATTACGTATACTTCATAACCATCTTCAAGAGAGGAGAGCGACGCAGTGAGCGTACATACTTCTGTCCATAGACCCGCTATGACCAGCTTTTTATTGCCTTTGTCTTCAACCATATTTACCACCCTGGTGTCTTCCCAGGCATTCATTGTTGTTCTGTCTATGTACTCTTTATCGTCGGGATAGTACTCTTTAATCTCTGGGAATAACGGCCCACTGAATGACTTTTCCGCCACTGTTGTGATAATTGTTGAAATATCATAAATTCGTGAGGTCGCAGCTACCAAACCGGCATTATTTCTCAATTCCTCAATCGGTTGTGATTCTACTGCAAAAGCCATTTGACTTTCGTGATCGATCAATAAGAGTGTATGATTAGTCGGATTCAACAATTGCGCTGCGCCATTGGAAGGATCATTATTCGGATTTGGGTTGTATTGCTTCCATTGTGCGAATGAGAATACAACTGCCATTATCATCACTAGAGTTAAAACTTGTTTTTTCATTTTAGTTATTTGATTTATTGTTTATTATTTAGTTAATTCATTGGTATTTCCATGAGTAAAATTTTTGCTCCTTCCTGGGCTTTTACCGAAAAGCGATCTGTATCCCACATGCCAAAACCATCTCTTTCCCCCAACTGCTGGCCATCTATCTCTGCCTCTCCTTCCAAGACAAAGGCGTAGACGCCATTTCCCTCTTTCTTCAATTCATAGCTTGTCTTGGTATCAGAATCAAATTGTCCCATATGGAACCATGCATCTTGATGAATCCAAACTCCTTGGTCATCTTTATTGGGAGAAAGGATTTGTGAAAATGAATTGGCTTTTAATAAATCCACTATCTGAATTTGATCGTAACGCGGCGTCACATTTTTCTCATTAGGGAAGACCCAGATCTGCAAGAACTTGACTTCTTTATCACTATTCTTATTGTATTCGCTATGGTATACACCAGTCCCCGCGCTCATCACCTGGATTTCTCCTTCTTTGATCACCGCTTTTGTCCCCATGCTGTCCTTATGTTCAAGATCTCCACTCAGTGGGATAGAAATAATCTCCATATTGTCATGTGAGTGTGTATTAAATCCTCTTCCTGCTGCCACGGTATCATCATTTAGCACTCTTAACACACCAAAGTGCATCCTTTCAGGATTGTAATAATTGGCAAAGCTGAAGGTATGGCGAGAGTCTAACCATCCGTGGTTAGCATGTCCTCTGGTGTCTGCTTTGTGCAGTACTGTTGTTGCTGTTTTTGTTTCCATTGTCTTTATATGATTAAATCCTACTTGTTTTACCGTTTCTTTTTTGGGCTCTTCAATCGCTGAAGCCTTCAATGCAGATGCTCCTAATAGGGTCGATAAAGAGCCTTTTGTCAGTTTCGATAAAAAATTTTTTCGATTCACAATTAAATTAGATGTTTATACATCAAATGTACGTGCATATAATGAAGAGGGTATTACGAAAATGTCAGGAAGGAGTATTGAAATTTCGCTTTATTGATTTTTGAGCTTTTTAGGAGTTTTTTGATTCTTTCCTGTATTGTAGTGGGGTCAGATTGATTCTTTTCTTAAAAAAGGAGTTGAAATGCAGAGGCTCTGGAAAACCCAACGACAGTGCAATCATCTTTACAGAATCATCCGTATGCAGCAACCGTCTTTTTGCTTCTATAAGAATCCGATCAATGATATAATCCTTGGCCGTCATGCCAATCGTACTTTTAATGACTTCATTCAGATACTTGGGTGTGACAGAAAGCATTTCAGCATATTCTGCTACTTTATGCATTTCTTCAAAATGCAAATTAACCAGACCTTTAAACCTAATCAATAGCGGTGACCCAACTTCGCTTGCCTTTTTGTTCTCTGGATCGCAAAATTTGATGCATTCGATTAGGAAGAGTTTTAAGGCAGCGCCTTGTGCCTCGCTTCTATATTCAAACGTTTTCTCTTTGAATGCATCGTAAAGTAAATTCAGGATTTCTAAGAGACGTGATGGCCTATTGATGACGATTGGAGGACTTTCGCTGTATTGTCGAAAAAGATTGACGTTGATAAGAAAATCCCTGCCTAGTCCAGACTGAATAACAAAATCATCTTGAAAGGTGATAACCCAGCCACGAGGTCTATTCAGTGTCTTTACCTGATGGATCTGACCGGGCCCTATGAAGAAAATATGATCTTTTCCGAATGCATATTCATTGAAGTCTATGATGTGGGATCCTTCTCCTTCTCTTACCCAAACTACCGTGTTGTATCCATGCCTATGGGGGGTATCAATCTCGCCATTGGCTTTATCAAAAATTTCCTCCATTCGCTCTATTTTTATAGAGCTCTGCCCCATATCTCCTTCACGAAACTCGCAGACTGAAATATCCGAAGACATGATTTATTTTGTTTATGCTTGATCAAAAACCAAATTATTTGGTTTTGTCTTTGCTTTTACGAAAGTAATCATAGTAAAATCTTCTATCATAAAAGCCACCCGTGATTGTTAAGATCTAATCACTGTTAATTTGATAAAAGATAAAATTACGATATCATAATCTTCATTTTCTTAAAAAAATTTGATCATCGTGAGACAACTGGAGAGAAATTCTGAGAAACAAAAATTCTTAGTCTCTTGATCTTTTCTAATGCTGCGAACTTAAATTTACCCTAAAAGCATTCAGATCATGTAGGGATAACTTGAATGCTAAAAAGATTTTCCTGGATAGTTCACTCCAAATTTTGGATAAAAAGTAAATACAGAACTCCTGAACTGACCCCCAAAATGAGGTAATAGATGAAGATCGTTCGTAAATTCTCTTTGTCGCAATACTGTATCATTTCAAATTCAAAAACATCTTTTATCGTTCAAAAACATCTTTTCTGTCGATCATTATGGTGTGTTTGCGACAGGAAAATTTCCGTCTAGTCAGGAGTTCTGAAGTAAAGGCTAGCGTTAAAAGCTAGTGCTCCCGTTTGCGAAAAGAATTAGAAGCTATAAAGAATAATGAGTAATAGAATCCTTTAAAAAATCAGCCTTTTGGCCCAACTCTTAATTACTCAAAATTTCAAAAGACGCATTTACGACCAGTAAACTTCGTGTTTGAAATTCTGAAGGCCTCGATTTGAACCAAATCCAATTTTGCAAAGAATTCTAATAAAATGTTCCTGATGGTAATTCTTAGCGTTCATTAAGCTTGTGAAAGCATTTAGGTGATAAGTAATAGATGCTATCTAAGCTGAATTTATGCGGCTCTTAACTTATTGAACTTAGATTTATCGAATTTCTCCGCTGCGTAAGATCTGTCTATTGTCATTTCTTTGATGTCTTTGTTTGATGGCAATTCAAACATAGCATCAGTAATGATTGCTTCACAAATTGATCTCAATCCTCTTGCCCCTAGTTTAAATTCCATTGCTTTTTCCACAATATAATCAAGTGCATCTTCCTCTAAGAAGAGTTGTACGTCTTCCATTTCAAATAGCTTAGTATATTGTTTAATAAGGGCATTCTTTGGTTTTGTTAAAATCTTCTTTAGCGCTGAATCGTTCAGAGGGTCAAGATGTGTCAATACAGGTAACCTTCCGATTAACTCAGGAATCAGACCAAAGCTTTTGATATCCTGAGCGGTGATATATTGTAATAAATTCTCTTTATCGATTGCTCCCGAATTGAACTCATTATCAGTAGAAAATCCAATAGGTCTGGTATTAAGTCTATTTGCAATATGCCTTTCTATTCCATCAAAAGCACCACCACATATAAATAAAATATTTTCTGTGTTTACATTGATCATCTTCTGATCAGGGTGCTTTCTTCCACCTTGGGGTGGTACATTGACAATTGTACCTTCTAATAGTTTAAGCAAAGCTTGCTGCACACCTTCGCCGCTCACGTCTCTTGTAATGGAGGGATTATCGGATTTTCTAGCGATTTTATCTATCTCGTCTATATATACAATGCCGCGTTCCGCAGCCTCCACGTCATAATTAGCGGATTGTAGCAATCTTGTCAAAATACTTTCTACATCCTCACCAACATAGCCAGCTTCTGTGAGCACAGTAGCGTCTGCAATACAAAATGGAACTTGCAAAATCTTCGCTAAAGTCCTAGCAAGATAAGTCTTTCCAGTACCTGTTTCACCTACCATGATGATATTGGATTTTTCAATGACAATATCGTCTTTATCAGTTTTCTGCATCAATCGTTTGTAATGATTATAAACAGCTACCGAAATATATTTTTTAGCCTCATCTTGTCCTATTACAAATTCATCAAGATGATCCTTCATGTCAGCAGGTTTGATCAGCTTAAAGTTCGGCGCCTCGTTTTCTGATGTAGTTTTTAATTCTTCATTTAAGATTTGTTGGGCCTGTGCTATACATTTATCACATATATGAGCGTGTATGCCAGAAATCATTAAGTCTACATCTTTTTTATTTCGACCACAAAAACTACATGTAACCTGCGCCATAATTATTTCTTTTCTAATACCTCGTCAATTAAACCATACTCTTTTGCTTCTGTAGCTCTCAACCAATAATCTCTATCAGAATCTTTTTCTATTTGATCAAATGATTTCCCTGAATGCTTGGATAAAATACCATATAGATCTTTTCTAAGCTCCTGCATTTGCTTAAGCGTAATTTCCATGTCTTTAGATTGACCCTGCATTCCCCCACTTGGTTGGTGTATCATTATTCTCGAGTGAGGTAAGGCTGATCTTTTGCCATCTGCACCACCTGAAAGTAATACCGCTCCCATTGAAGCCGCCATACCAGTGCAAATGGTTCCCACATCCGGACCAATAAACTGCATGGTATCATACATTCCTAAGCCTGCATAAACTGATCCTCCAGGGCTATTTATATAGAGAAGTATATCTTTTTTAGCGTCTACTGATTCGAGAAAAAGTAATTGAGCCGTGATAATATTAGCAATATTTTCTTCGACTTGCATGCCTAAGAAAATGATCCTGTCCATGATTAATCTTGAGAAGACATCAATTTCTCTGAAATTGGTAGGTCGTTCCTCAATTACCGCTCTAGTCATATTTTCAACATGATTAGTATAATCATCTACAGCTGTACCACTAATGTTTTGACCTTTTACAGCATAATTTCTAAATTCTTCTTTGTTAATCATTATAAGATTGTCCGGATAAGTAAATATAAAAAAAGTCCTTTTCAGAGAACGCGTAATAAACCCTAAATGGCTTAAGATGGTTCAAACTAGAGTTTTTTGAATTCATCTAAAGATACCTCTCTTTCTTTAACCGAAATTTCACTTTTTATATAATCAAGTACTTTGTTTGACTGTACCTGATTAAATATCTTAATGTAATTTTCACCATTCTTGTCCTGAAGATAATTGTGAGTGTAAGCATCTATATAATCATTCACTTGATTTTCTACAGTAGCGTTCAACAATTGTTTTTTAATGAGAATCTTAGCTTCAGCAAAGACATCCTCATGCTCCACCTTAATCTCTTGGTTTTTTGCTATATGATTGTGAATAAGCGACCATTTCAATTCTTTCACGTATAATGGGTATCTCAAATCCAAAAACTCCTGTGTTTTGATATGGGAAGATTTTTCAAACCATTTTTTTAGAAAATCTTCTGGAATACTAATTTTTGCATGTTCAATAAGTTTCTTTTGTATCTGATAGTTAAAAAAATCTTCTTCTTCTTTTGCATAATCTTCAACTATCATATCCTTCATTTTCTCAAGGAAAGAATTTTCATCATTTACATGGTCTTTTCCAAAAATCTTATCAAACAGATTTTGATCTATTGGAGCTAATTTGTAGTGATTGATTACCTCTAATTTAAACTCTATCTTTTCTAATTTTTTAAATTCCTCCTCCTCAAATTTTAACTGATTTTTGATAATTGCTTCGTTTTTGAATCCTTTTTTCAGATCAATTTGAACCTCTTCGCCAATCTTTAACCCAACAAATTTCTTTAGAGTAGCTTTTTCTACATCTCTTAGGTCTATGCTTAATTTTTTATTAATAACTCCATCTTTAAAAGTAACTTTTCCTAGAAGTGTATCTTTTTCAGATACGATATCGGTGTACTCTACTTCACCAAATCGGCGTTGAAAATTTTCGATAGTGTAATCAATTACTTCGTCATTAATTTGAATAGAGTATTTGTGCACTTTGAATTTTTTATCGATCGTAATTGTAAATGGCTCTGCAAATCCTACTTCATATTCGAATTCGAATTGCTCCTGAGTTTCCCAATCGAAGGATTTATCATTTCGTATAGGGACAGGTTCGCCCAAAAATCGTGTGTCCGACTTTTTAAGGTAGCTATCTAATTTTTCAGAAACAAGTTTATTGATTTCTTCTATAATTAAGGCACTACCGTACATTTTACGTACAAGTCCTGGAGGTACTTTTCCTGGGCGAAAACCTTTGATATTGGCAGTTTTGCTATACTCTTTAATTTTTTGATCTACTGTTGGTTGAAAATCAGTCCTGATTACGCTAATTTTAATTATACCCAGATTTTTTTGTTGTTTATCAAAATTTATTTCCAACGTACCATTGTTTGATTTTCATAAAATAAAAACCCTCTCACAGGTTACCACGCCGATAACAATCGATAGCTATGGATATGACAAAGAGGGTTGTCTTTCGGTGCGGATGGAGGGACTCGAACCCCCATGCCTTGCGGCGCTAGATCCTAAGTCTAGTGCGTCTACCAATTTCGCCACATCCGCTTTTCAGGAATATCATCCTGTATTTGAAAATTGGTTTGCAAAATTAAAAAATGTTTTCCATTGCACAAGCGAATATTTTGAAAAGTACTATGGTTGTTGAGGAAGAATTAGAGGAAGAAAGAAAGGAAATAATTCGTCGCTACAGGAAATTATTAAGAAAAGCTAAACCAGTCTTGAAGGAAGGTGACGCTAAGTTGATAAAAAAGGCTTTTTATACCTCAATGGGGGCACATAGCGGGATGAGAAGAAGGTCTGGAGAACCTTACATATTTCATCCATTGGAAGTAGCAGAGATATGTGTTTCAGAAATAGGTTTGGGAACTACGTCAATTGTAGCAGCTTTATTACACGATGTTGTAGAAGATACCGATTACAAACTTGATGACATTGAGCGACTTTTTGGAAAAAAAGTCGCTACGATCATTGATGGTTTAACTAAAATATCTGGAGTTTTTGAGCAAGGGAGTTCTCGGCAGGCAGAGAATTTCAGAAAAATGCTTCTCACACTTTCTGATGATGTAAGAGTAATTCTTATAAAGCTTGCGGATCGTCTTCATAATATGAGGACACTACAAAGTATGCCTAGAAACAAACAATTGAAAGTTGCGAATGAAACCATCTATCTTTATGCACCGCTAGCTCATCGCCTGGGCTTATACGCTTTTAAGTCAGAATTAGAAGACTTATATCTGAAATGCAGTGAGCCAGATATTTATGAAGAGATTATCTCAAAAATTAATAAAGCAAAAGACGCCAGGAATAAATTTATACGAAGTTTCATAAAACCAATAAAGAATAGACTTAATTCACTCAATATCAAGTACGAGATAAAAGGGAGGCCAAAATCTATCCATTCCATTTGGAATAAAATGAAAAAACAGGATATACCTTTTGAAGAGGTCTATGATCTATTTGCGATCAGAATCATTTTAGATGTAAAGTATAACGAAGAGAAAGCCTATTGTTGGCAAGTATATTCATTAGTTACAGATTATTATCAACCAAACCCCGATCGTTTAAGAGATTGGATAAGCATACCAAAAGCGAATGGCTATGAATCACTACATACAACGGTAATGAGTGGGGGCGGCAGCTGGGTGGAAGTTCAGATTAGAACGAACCGAATGGATGAAATAGCAGAAAAAGGGTATGCAGCTCACTGGAAATATAAAAACGGCAAAACATCAGAAGAGACTGGTCTTGAAATGTGGATTACGAAGGTCCGTGAGATTTTAGAGCAAAAT
The DNA here is from genome assembly GCA_039026865.1 of Bacteroidota bacterium. Classification (GTDB taxonomy): domain Bacteria; phylum Bacteroidota; class Bacteroidia; order Cytophagales; family Cyclobacteriaceae; genus Ekhidna. Next base: position 12,810 of record JBCCLN010000075.1, read on the forward strand.
GATAGTAATGCGATAGAATTTGTAGATGATTTTAGATCAAACCTTTATAGCGATGAAGTTTTTGTGTTTACACCAAAAGGAGATTTAAAAACACTTCCTCAAGGGGCAACCGCGCTAGATTTTGCTTTTGATATACATACGGAAATTGGTGCACATTGCCTAGGGGCCAAGGTCAATCAAAAATTAGTACCATTAAATTTTGAACTTAAAAATGGCGATCAGGTAGAAATACTTACTTCTAAAAAACAAAAACCCAATGAAAGTTGGCTGCAGTATGTAGTAAGCTCAAGAGCGAAATCTAAAATTAAGGATGCTTTAAAAGAGGAGAGAAAGTCTTTTATTGATGAAGGTAGGGAAATCGTGAAAAGAAAACTCAAGCAATTAAAGCTATCCTACAGCCAATCTGTTCTCGACGAAATTGTATACTATTTTAATTTAAAGACTATATCAGACCTATTTTACTTAGTAGGGTCGGGCAAAATAGATCATAGTCTGATTAAGTCTTTTAGTAAGGCTGATGAGGACAAAAACAAAGAAATAAAAGATGTAAAGGCAGTAGAAGCGCAACTCAAAAAAATAAGAAAGATAGATCATGATCTTTTGCTTTTGGGAGAAGATCTGGATATTGTTGATTATAAGTTTGCCAAATGTTGTAATCCTATCGCGGGTGATGACGTATTCGGATTTGTCACTGTAAGCGACGGCATAAAAATTCATCGAACTACTTGTCCTAATGCTGCAGAATTATTATCAAATTATGGTTACAGAATCATTAAGGCAAAGTGGGCTTCTTCAAAAAAACATTCATTTGAAACAACATTAGCAATTATTGGAACTGACAGACTAGGTCTTATAAGTGATGTTTCTAATATCATATCTGGAGTGTTGAAAGTGAATATGCGCTCTTTGTCTATTAATACGGATGGGGGAATTTTTGAAGGAACTATTAGGTTATATGTAGAAGACACCTCGCATTTGGATTTGCTTGTGAAAAAACTTGAAAAAGTAAAAGGCGTAGTGAAAGTGAGCAGATCTAACTGATTCTAAGCTTAATTTATATTTGCCAGATGTTTAAAAAGAGTGTTTTAGAAGAAGTACAAAAAATATTTCAAGCCCATTTAGAGAACAAAAATCTAAGGAAAACTCCCGAGCGCTTTGCTATTCTAGAAGAGATCTATTCTAAGCAGGGTCATTTTGACGTAGAGACGCTTTATGTTAGTATGAAAGAAAAGAACTATCGGGTAAGTAGGGCTACTGTTTACAATACACTTGACCTATTAGTAGATTGTGATTTGGTAACAAAACATCAATTTGGCAAAAATTTAGCACAGTTTGAAAAAGCTTATGGCTTTCGTCAACATGATCATTTAATTTGTACTGACTGTAATAAAGTACATGAGTTTTGTGATCCACGTATACACAACATACAAACTACGGTAGGCCAATTATTACAGTTTAATGTTATACATCATTCATTGATTTTTTATGCAAGCTGCAACAAAGAAGATTGTGAAAATAAGATAGCTTCATAAATTGGTTTCTGTGAGGTGGCGAATCAAAATCCAATTTAAGGCTAAATCTTAGTTCATAATAAGAAATAACCAAATGAAATATACAAAAGAGATAAAAGACGATATCCTATACTTAAGGTTTGATGGAGATTTAATTGGAGAAAATAATGGTCCTGAATTAGTAGAGTTGGCAAATGAAGTCATTGGAAAAGGGATTACACAATGCCTACTTGATCTATCGGAAGTTAGGTATATCAATAGTAGTGGTATTGGAGTTCTGATAACTCTTTTAACTAAATTCCGAAATAAGAAAGGTGAGCTTTATCTTATAAATCCCTCAAATCATGTCAACAAGTTATTAATGATGACCAAGCTTCAAGCAATATTTAACATTGCTAGTTCTGAGGAAGAAATTTTGGGAAAAACCAAATAATCAATGTCAAAAGTAGATGTACTACTTGGCCTTCAGTGGGGAGACGAAGGTAAAGGGAAGGCAGTGGATTATTTAGCCCCTAATTATGATATTGTAGCAAGATTTCAGGGTGGTCCGAATGCAGGCCATACATTAGAATTTGAAGGAATTAGGCATGTTCTTCACCAAATACCTTCAGGTATCTTTCATCAAAGAATTATTAATATCATTGGAAATGGGGTAGTTATAGATCCCATTATTTTTGAAAAAGAGCTTCAAGAGCTTCGAGAGTTTCAGTTAGACCCTTTTAAATCTTTGATTTTATCAAATAAAGCACAACTTATTTTACCTACACACAAGCTATTAGATAAAGCTATAGAAAAAAACAAAGGTGAAGATAAAATTGGATCAACATTGCGCGGTATTGGCCCTACCTACCAGGATAAAATAGGGAGACATGGATTAAGAGTCGGAGATACCATAGAACCAGGTTTTGAAAGAAAATACAATAAACTTAAGGAGCAGCATCTTGATATACTTCGACAATTGAATTGCACAGATACTTTCAAAGAACAAGAAGATAAGTTTTTCTCAAGTTTAGAGACTTTAAGAAAATTACGGATTTGTAGCACTGAATATTTAATCAATGACGCTTTAAAAGAAAATAAAAAAATATTGGCTGAGGGAGCTCAAGGCACATTGCTAGATATAGATTTTGGCAGCTATCCTTTTGTCACTAGTTCAAATACAACCACCGCGGGTGCCTGTACGGGATTGGGTATTGCTCCAAACTGCATCAATGATGTTTTTGGAATTTTCAAAGCCTACTGCACGAGAGTGGGTAGTGGTCCTTTTCCCACTGAGCTTTTTGATCATGAAGGAGAGGCGCTTAGAAAGCTAGGAAATGAATTTGGTGCAACAACAGGTAGGCCCAGAAGGTGTGGGTGGTTAGATCTCCCCGCTCTTAATTACTCATGTATGCTAAACGGAGTAACGAAGCTGTTTCTCATGAAAGCAGATGTACTTTCGGGAATGGATCAAATAAAGATCTGTGAAGGTTACAGCAGAAATGGAGAATACCTCCTTGAATTCCCTTTCCACTATTCTGAATCGTATGTTCCACAATACAAATCATTAGAAAACTGGAAAATAGAGAGTATCTCGGATTTTGATGACCTACCTCATAGTCTTATGTCATTTATAGCCTCTATTGAAGATTCTATTTCTACTCCGGTATATATGGTATCGTTAGGCCCAGATCGAAGTGAGACTGTATTTAGAGAAAATCAAAAAAAAAATTGACACAATGATTTGAAACACAGGATTTATTTAGCTTTGCATAATGTATAGGATACGTTCTTTGTTGTTCAGAAATTATTTTTTCCACTAATTATTAAAAATAATCTGTTATTATTTTATGATAAGAAAATAAATTCCTACT
>JBCCLN010000076.1:0-16154 GCA_039026865.1 Bacteroidota bacterium
AAAGTAGTGAACTATCGACACCTGCAGACCATGAGAGAGAAGCTCATAGAGGAGATGAAAAGAGTAGAACAAAACCAAAACATACATTCAAGCACAGCATAGTAAACCCTCTAAATTCCAACTAAGAATGAAACATTATCCAGATGGTTTTGCTGTCAGGGATGTCATGGGCCAAACGACCCCCAAAAAACGTTTGAAACTCATCCTATCCAGTATCTGGAGTCCATGTGGTCATCGGAGAGGTGGTAACAACGCTGTAGGATCAAGATCTTGAACATTAGTACATCATCGTAAGTAGGACTACTTCCCTTTCTTTTCGGTTTTCTGTTGAGCAGTGCCTTTAGTTTTGGCTTAGCTCGAAGTCAATGATGGAGGCCAATCTTTCCAAAGGATCATTTAGCTTACTGAGTTTGTTCAATAGATTTTGTTCGTCGAATAAGGTACGTGGAGCGGATTGTTTCGTGACATAGTTAACTTGATAAGTTATCTTGGTGGAAAATCATCAAATTATGAGTGACCTACAATATGAATATCACAAAAATTCACTGAATTTTTAGGAGACGTCCATTCATGAAGAACATTGTTTGTCGCAGATTTTCATAGGATCAACTATTCACCTGTTTTACTAATCGAATTTGAATCTTCGCAGTACTAAAGATCGGTAAGGTACCTCCATCTTTACTTTATGATACCACCGGATTTAGTTTTAGAAAAATTCAAGAGTGTGCTACTGGTAGATGATGATGATCTTGTCAACTCAATAAATACGGTCATGATCGATCATGCGAAGTTTGCCAAAAAAGTGATTGCCAAAACCAGCGTTACAGAAGCTGTAAGTTTTTTGCAAAAGTCTTGTAAGCGGGAGGAATTTCCGGAAATGATTTTCTTAGATTTGAATATGCCTTATGAGGACGGTTGGGACTTTATGGATGAATTAAAAAAAATAGATCATAATCCTCAGACTAAAGTAGTGATGCTAACCTCATGTATTTCTACTAAAGATGAAAAAAGAGCAAAATCTATGGAAGAAATTGTGGCTTATGTTCCTAAACCATTATCACCGGAATTACTTCATCAAATTCATTTAAAGCACTCAGTATAAATTAAAATACTAGTGAGCGAAAATTTGTGAATCATTCTTAAAGGCCTTAAACTCAAGAGAATTACCGGAGGGATCTTGAAAAAACATGGTTGCTTGCTCCCCAATCTCCCCTTCAAATCGAATGCAGGGTTCAATAATGAATGCTATCCCTAGTGCCATCAATTTATCTCTCAGAGTTATCCATTGCTGCCAATGAAGAACAACACCAAAATGAGGTACCGGAACATTATGTCCATCTACTGGATTATAACTTTCTGATGAACGTCTTTCAACTTCATGAATAACAAATTGGTGACCAAAAAAATTAAAATCAACCCATTTATTGGATGACCTCCCCTCTTCAAACCCCATTATTTCTCGATAAAATAATCTAGATTCTTCAAGTTTTTTTACCGGAAGGGCAAGATGAAAGGGTCTTAACTCACTCATCCTAAAAAAGGATATCTATAATCTATCGGTGATACAAAAGTTTCCTTGATGGTTCTGGCACTGACCCATCTCATTAAGTTCATCATCGCACCGGCTTTATCATTCGTGCCAGACCTTCTGGCTCCACCAAAGGGCTGCTGACCTACTACTGCTCCTGTAGGTTTATCGTTTATGTAAAAATTTCCAGCAGCATTTCTGAGTCTATCAGTAGCTAAATCAACGGCAAATCTATCCTTACTGAATATCGCGCCGGTGAGCGCATAAGGAGAAGTCCCATCTACAAGTTCTAGTGTTCCTTCAAAATCATTCTCGTCATAAACATACACCGTTAATACAGGACCAAAGATTTCTTCACACATGGTTCTATATTTTGGGTCTTTGACTTCAAATACCGTCGGTTCAATAAACCAACCTTTAGATCCATTGTAATTACCCCCTGCAATTAATTCTACTTTATTATCTCTTTTTGCCTGATCAATATATTCAGTAATTTTTTCGAATGCCCTCCTATCGATAACTGCGTTAATAAAGTTTCCGAAATCTTCAGGGGAACCCATTTTCATCGATTCCAAATCTTCAACCATGTATTGTTTTACGTCTGCCCAAAGATTTGATGGAATATAGGCTCTCGATGCGGCGCTGCACTTTTGTCCTTGGAATTCAAAAGCTCCCCGGACTAGTGCTGTAGCTACTTCTTTGGCATCAGCTGATTTGTGAGCTATAATAAAATCCTTTCCTCCTGTCTCCCCAACGATACGTGGATAAGTCTTATAGGTATCAAGATTTTCGCCAATTGTTTTCCATAATGTCTTAAAAACACCGGTACTACCGGTAAAATGTAGACCCGCAAAATCCGGATGTTTAAACACCACCTCCCCTGCCGCAGGACCGTCTACGTAAATCAAATTGATAACACCGCCTGGAAGCCCTGCCTTTTTAAAAACTTCTATGATTACCTGAGCAGAGTAAATCTGAGTATAGCTTGGCTTCCAAACTACGGTGTTTCCTAACATAGCAGGAGCCGAAGGTAGATTCCCTGAGATAGCGGTAAAGTTGAAAGGAGTAATTGCAAAAATAAACCCTTCAAGCGGTCGATATTCCATTCTATTCCATACATTTTCAGAGGATTTAGGCTGCTGCATGTACAACTCCTGCATAAATGAAACATTAAATCGTAAGAAATCAATGAGCTCGCATGCCGCGTCTATTTCAGCCTGATGTGCGTTTTTGCCCTGTCCAAGCATGGTTGCCGCATTTATCTTAGCTCGGTAAGGTCCGGCAAGTAGGTCAGCGGCCTTAAGAAATATGCTTGCTCTGTTTTCCCAAGCCATATTCTCCCAGTCTTCTTTAGCATCTAAAGCTGCATCAATACTGGATTTTGTATGAGAAACATCTCCCTCATAAAAATAGCCCAATATATGCTGATGGTCGTGTGGGCAGGTCATTTCAATTTTATTATCAGTGTATATCTCTTCACCTCCAATGATCATTGGCGCCTTTATTTTAGAAGCATACATCTCTTTATATTCAGCTAGTAGCTCGATGCGTTCTGAGGTCTCCGGCGCGTAACTTAAAATAGGTTCATTTTGAGGAGGAGGTATGAAAAAATTTCCTTTTGGCATATTTAAAATTCGCTTGCAGTTTTTTTAAGTAAAACTAAAAGATAATGTAGATGAAAACAGTCTAATAAGGATCTCTTTTAAACAATCGTTTCCTTTAAAATAATTTGATTAATTCAAGATGTGATTGAATGGTATAGTCTGCTAAAGATTTCTTCCTGCCAGAAGGATCGTAAAATACGGATTTCATCCCCACATTCTTTGCACCCAATATATCCGTTTTTGCATTATCGCCAATCATGATACTATCAGATAATGAGGCACCTGCTTGGGATAAGGAATAGTTAAAGATTTCTCGAGAAGGCTTTCTTGAACCAGTGCACTCTGAAGTAATCACCTGACAAAAGAAATCCTTTACTCCAGAGCTTTTAAGTTTTTTTTTCTGAGAGTCTTGAAATCCATTGGTAATTATGTGTAGTGAATATTTTTCACTTAAATATCGAAGTGCTGTCATAGAGTCTGGCATGAGATAAGGCTTGGAAGGACAGTGTGTCATAAAGTAGTTTGAAGCTTCTAAAGACCTTTCAGTATTTACTCCTAGTTTTTCCAATATTTCCTTGAAACGGTTCCTCTGGATGTGTTTTCTGTCAATTTTACCTTGATTATATAAGCACCATAAATAATTGTTTACTTCATCAAAAACATTAAAAAAATCATCTGCCGTGTTACCTGAATCAAATAATTCAAGCAAGTCAAATATTTCCGATAAGGTTTCTTTAGCGCTTCGATTATAATCCCAAAGTGTATGGTCAAGATCAAAAAAAATATGCTGAATGCTCTTCAATTCCTATAGTTTTTTGCTTCTATCTTATTTTTAGCAAGTGCTAGGTTGGCATTCATGGTGTTATAGGTTTCCAGATCTTTTTGTAGAAGTGAGTCTTTGCTTAAGAATTCAAATATTTGGCTTATCATATCATATCCCTCTTCTTTAATACTGTAAAAAACCCATTGGTCGTGTTTTCTGAAAGTAACCAAACCAGCATTCTTAAGATAGGTTATATGACGGGAAGTTTTTGTTTGAGTAAAATCTAAAATAGTCTCAAGGTCTGAGATGCTAAGTTCTTCTTGACGATACAAAAGATGAATAATACGCGTTCTAGAATCATCTGAAAATGATTTGAAAATCTGCGTACCATATGAAAGATTGAAGTTTTTTAGCCTCATTTTTAGCTATTTTTACGGAAATTAAGTTTTACAGATTGAACAGGTCCTAATTTATTAAATAAGTTAATTTGAAAACTATCCTTTTAATCGTATTTACGCTACAGATCTGTACCGCATTAGTTGCACAAATGAAACGGGAACGAGAAGTAGTTCAATTTACCGGGATAGTTTTTGGAATAGATAGTACGAGTGTGATACCAGGTACTCATATTTATATTCCAAAATCTGGCAGAGGTACAACTACTAATCCCTACGGCTTTTTTTCAATGCCCGTTTTAGAAGGAGACAGTATTATCTTCAGCGCAGTAGGTTATAAAAGGTCTCACTATATCGTTCCTAATCATAAAGAACAATCCAGTCTGCGTGTCATTATCACGTTACAAGAAGACATTAGTTTTCTGGAAGAAGTAGAGATAAGACCTTACCCTACAGAAAGTATGTTTAAAGAAGCCATTATAACAATGGAGCTACCTAATCAAAGAGAGTACGCAAATATTTATCAATGGCTCAAGAGTGACATTATGACTCAAGCCTATTACAATTTGCCAGCCTCACCTAATGCTAATGCTCAATATTTGATTAACCTTCAGCGCCAGTCTTATATCAATAGATATTCAATGCCGTCTAACCAGCTTCTTAACCCATTTGCTTGGGGTCAATTTATCAATTCCTTACGTAAAAAAGACAAATGATAAATTTTAACCCTAAGTGTGTAATTTTTAAGCTATTTCTTGGATTTCTATCCTAACCTAAAAGTGTTTCACAACATCTTTTTCTAGCTTGAATAACTCTGCTATGGGTCAATATGTAATAGAATCCTTTAAAAAACCCTCCTTTTGGCCCAACTCTTCGTTATTCAAAATTTCAAAAGCCTCATTTACGACTAGTAAACTGCGTTTTTGAAATTCCGAAAGCCTCGTTTGAACCAAAAATCCAGTTTTGCAAAGTATTCTAGTAGAGACATCCTTTTAATCCTATTGACACGCTATCTTTAAGTATCATTACATTCTAAACAAAAACTACATGTCCCATCCCTAGAGCAAGAGTTGACAGATATAATAATCATTATGAAAGTAGACTTTATATTACAAAATCATTGACGTATGTTTTTGTGATTTCGACAAAGTACCCGATAGTTGAGCATTTCGTAATTATATGTATATTATATTGCTACAATTATATTTTTTGAATATTTTACAAAAAAGATTTAAGAAAATTATTTTAGTCTTCTATTCAATAATTATTGAAATTAGAAATTATGTCATTGTTGTATTAAAAGTTTTTTTAGCTGTTAAATTATGAGGCGTCCCATTTCACCGGAACTACTAAGTAATTGGAATACGTATGGAGGCTACGTTGCAATGTCAGTAATAGGTGTAGGTTTATTGATTCTTCTAGGGCATTATTTTAAGTTGCTTGCAACGAATGATTACAAAACTAGATATGATTATATAAACATGCATGAAATCAACATGTTATGGAATGGTACCTTATTAATCATTATTGGTGGTACTTTATTTTTTAATACTGTTTTTAAAGAATCTAATTGGGTATGGTTTTTTGTTAGGTTTTTCATGAGTTCGATGTTTGCAGTGATTCTAGGTGTTATCATGCAAAACATCCTTAAATTTTACTATCCTTTCTACATCGAGAAGCGCCTTAAGAAGCTAAGATATTTTCCTAGAACTTCACCTGATGGTAGAAAAATGAAGCTCTTGAGTGAAGAAGAAGAAGATGTTTATTTAGATGATGGTATGCAGGCGGAGGAAAATGTGTTTTCAGTTGATTACGATGTATGGATAGATGAAGAATCTGGTTATACTAAAATTGAAAAATATAACGGTAGACTACATGCTCTACAATGTAGCAACTGCAACTATCAGACATTGAAAGTGGATAGGGAAGAAGTTATTCAACAAGCTAGTGAAATAGAAGAGGGAGAGCTGATAAAATATTATATTTGCAGGTATTGCAGCCATAAAGAACGTAGGTCATTCAAAATCGCGAAAATTAAAGCTGCGGAAATTACCTAGCGAATCTCAAGCGATAATTCTACGGATACATCCTCATCCATTTATTAACCTCCAAGTTTTATTTTTAAATTTTGATACAGACGTTTTGCGGTTCCGAGAAAAATCTTAGCGCTTCTTCACCACCTTCTCTTCCAACTCCAGAATCACGCATGCCTCCAAAAGGAGTTCTTAGATCACGAAGCAACCAACAATTCACCCATATGATTCCAGATTCAATACTATGAGAAACCCTATGCGCTTTTTTTAGATCGTTAGTCCAGATTGTACAGGATAGACCATAGCGGGTACAATTAGCCAGTGAAATGGCTTCTTCTTCAGAAGAAAACGAATTTAAAGTGACCACCGGGCCAAAAATTTCTTCTTGATTGGTTCGACAGTTTTCATCAAGTCCCTCTATTACTGTTGGTTCAAAGAAATATCCTTCACGATTGATTCTATTACCACCAAGCAAAACATCTCCACCTTCATCAATGGCGAGTTGGACATAAGATGCCACTTTTAGAAGGTGCTGTTCAGATACCAGGGCTCCACAATAGGACTCAGGATCTTTTGGATCACTGACTTGCAATTTAGCCACTTCTCTTAGGAATCTTGATTTAAACTCTTCATAGAGGGAATCTTCGATCAAAATCCGAGAGCTACAAAGACAGATTTCTCCTTGATTGATAAAAGAGCTTTTTATATTCACCTCTACAGCTTCTTCCAAATCACAATCAGCAAAAACAATACTAGGATTTTTCCCTCCTAGCTCTAGTGAAACTTTTTTGAATTGTTTGGCAGCTATTGCTCCTACTATTTTTCCCGTAGTAGTTCCACCAGTAAAAGAAATCGCCTTAGTGGCTGAATGTTCTACTATGGCTTGACCAATTCCTTTACCTTCACCATGTAAGACATTCAATATACCAGCTGGAAGCCCTGCTTCATTGGCTAACTCACCTAACATGTAAGCTGTCATTGGTGTAAGCTCAGAAGGTTTCGCTATCACGCAATTACCCATAGATAAAGCAGGAGCAACTTTCCATGAAAATAGATAAAGCGGAAGATTCCAAGGCGAAATGCAACCTACTATCCCTAAAGGAGCTCTTCGGGTATAGTTCACCATAAAGGCTTCTTGGATATGAGCCTCAGATGAAAAGTTAACAATAGCCGAAGCGTAAAATCTGAAATTAGCGCTAGCGCGAGGTATATCGACGCTCTTTGCCAACCAAAGAGGTTTACCATTGTCCCTGCTTTCAGCTTCAGCCAGTTCTTCCGTATTTTCTTCAATTAAATCTGCAAGCTTAAGAAGGATTCTGCTTCGTTGATCAATCTCTAATGTACTCCAAAAAGGGAACACCTTATCAGCGGCACTAACGGCTAATTTTAGATCAGCCAATGTTGAATTGGGGATCTTTCCGTAGACCTCACCAGTCCCTGGTTCGTAATTATAAATGTATCTCCCTGCAATAGGATCAAGGTATTTTCCATTGATAAAATTCTTTATTTCCTCCATTTTATATCGACCCCGTTCTTCCTCCATCCACCCTTAAGCTAGTTCCATTGATGTAAGCTCCACTTGGGCTGCAAAGGAAGGCTGCATAATCCGCTATTTCCTGAGGTTCACCAAATCTTCCGGCGGGAATTGATGCTTCCATACTTTCTCGCACCTCTGCTTGAGTTTGTCCATCTGCTTCTGCCTTATTCGTAATCAGGGATTCAATTCTTGCGGTATTGATAAATCCAGGTAAAATGTTATTCACAGTAATTCCAAATTCTCCTAGTTCGTGTGCCAATGTTTTTGACCAGGAGGCCATAGCTCCACGAACAGTATTGCTTACTCCTAAGTTTGGAATTGGAATTTTTACAGATGTGGAGATGATATTTACTATCCTGCCAAAATTCGCTTGTTTCATTCCTTCCAAAAGCATGCGTACTAGTGTATGGCTTATGTGCAAATGCCTTGAAGCAGCTTTTTCAAATTCATTGATGCTTGCTAAAGCCAATGGCCCTGGGGAGGGGCCACCGGTATTGTTTATAAGAATATGATAAGGTCCGCCTTTAAGCCCACTTTTAACTGCCTTTTCCACCTCGCTTAAATTGTCAAAATCAGCTGCCAGAAAATCATGATCATCTCCTTTTAGCCCATCTAAAACCTCCCTTAGCTTCTCGGCATTTCGCGCAAATAAAGTGATTTGAGCGCCACATTTTGCGAGTTCTTCTGCAATTGCTTTGCCCATTCCTTGTGAACTGCCACATACTAATGCACGTTTTCCTTTAAGATTTAAGTCCATGTTTTTTTAGTAACTTTTAATCAAAAATAAGTTATCAATCTTATGGCCATAAAAAAACCTTTTAACCTTAAAAAATGGATTCAAGACAATAGAGACATATTGAAACCTCCCGTAGGTAACAAAAATCTTTATGCAGATGCCGGAGATTATATAGTGATGATAGTAGGTGGACCCAACGCAAGAAAGGATTATCATTATAATGAAACAGAAGAACTCTTTTATCAATTGGAGGGGGACATTGAGGTAACAATTCAAGACGAGGGGAAGTCCGTAAAACTGTCTATCAAAGAAGGTGAGATGTACCTGCATCCTGCTAAAGTACCTCACTCACCAGCAAGACCCGCAAATACTGTAGGTTTGGTTATTGAAAGAAAGAGGGAGGCAACACATAGGGATGGCCTGATTTGGTACTGTGATCATTGCAACAACAAACTCCATGATACTTATTTTCACCTGACCAATATAGAAAAAGATTTTTTACCAAGATTTAGGGAATTTTACATTTCTGAAGAGTTGAGAACTTGCGATAATTGCGGACAAGTAATGGAAACTGATACACGATTTACTGATTAGGCTTTTACAAATGACATTAAATCAGGCAGAGTTGTCTTATACTTTATAATGTTGAATAACAGAGTTAAAGAAAGAGCTAGAAAATTAGATGCGGATGATCCGTTATCCTCTTTTAAGGACCAATTCCATTTTCCAAGAAAGATGGATAAAAAATGTATTTATCTGTGTGGTAACTCCCTGGGCCTACAACCCAAAATCACTCAGGCGTACTTAAACAAGGAACTCAAGAATTGGAGAGAAAAAGGAGTTGAAGGTCATTTCACAGGAAGCGAACCGTGGTTGACTTATCATAATAACTCCAAGGAAGTGTTGTCAGATTTGCTTGGAGCAACTATTGATGAAGTAGTGGCAATGAATAATTTGACATCTAATCTTCATCTTGCTATGATGAGCTTCTATCAACCTAAAGGGAAGCGTCGTAAGATATTGATTGAAAGAGGAGCTTTTCCTTCAGATTTTTACGCTGTTCATTCACAAATAGCCAGTAGGAGGTATGAGCCAGAAGATTGCCTGATTGAGCTTGAGCCAAAGGACGGGTCCGACTATTTACCTACGGACGAGATTTTATCGAGGATATATACTATAGGAGATGAGTTGGCTTTGGTGATGTTTCCAGGTATTCAATATTACACCGGCCAATTTTTTGACACCCAATCAATCACCTATGCAGCACATCAAGTAGGAGCAGAAGCAGGGTTTGACTTAGCACATGCTATTGGGAACCTTCCCATGAATCTACACGATCATGCGGTCGATTTTGCAGTTTGGTGTTCTTATAAATATTTAAACTCGGGGCCCGGAGCAGTGGCTGGGTTGTTCATCCACGAAAAGCACGCTAAAAATAAGAATTTAAAAAGACTCTCTGGCTGGTGGGGACATGATGCGGAAGGACGATTTAAAATGGATAATAAAATTAATCCAATTCCAACGGTAGATGGATGGCAACTAAGCAATAGCAATATTTTATCACATACCGCGCATCTTGCCTCGCTTAGCATTTTCAAAAAAGCAGGGATTCATCATCTTAGAAAAAAAAGTAAACAGCTTACTGGGTTTTTGGAAGAGATGATCATATCATCAGGTATTTTGGAGGATAATGTCAAAATTATTACCCCATCTAATCCTGAAGAAAGAGGGTGTCAGTTGTCAATTTTTCTTTCTAATCACGGAAAAAGTGTTTTTGAATACATTAGATCAAAAGGAGTGATTTTGGATTGGAGGGAACCTAACGTAATCCGAGTCGCTCCGGTCCCACTCTATAATTCTTTTTCGGAAGTTGTAGCGTTTGTTTCAATATTAGAGGATGCAATTAGAAATGAAGGATAGAGTAAGTATTGTTGGAGCTGGTTTGGTTGGTTCATTACTCGGATTATTATTGAAACAAAAGGGGTTTAATGTTGAATTATTTGAGAAGAGAAAAGATCCTAGGAAGGTAGAACTAACAGAAGGCCGATCAATAAATCTTGCGCTGAGTAGGAGGGGAATTTTGCCTTTGAAGGCATCAGGGATTTACGAAAAAATTGCTCCTCACCTTATTCCAATGCACGGGAGAATGATGCACGATCAAAAAGGTAACTTGACTACCCAGCCTTACGGAAAACAAGGACAGTCTATTTATTCAGTGTCACGTGCTCACCTTAACGAAATGCTCATTCAGTTAGCAGAAGAAGAAGGAGTGCAGGTTCATTTCAATCAAAAATGTAAATATGTTGATTTTGATGATTCAACGTTATATTTTGACAAGGGCAAGGAAGTACGTTCGGATCTGATCGTTGGCGCAGATGGTGCTTTTTCTGTCATTCGTAAATACCTGCAAAATACGGATAGATTTAACTTTTCTCAGCACTTCATTGAGCACGGGTACAAAGAGCTTACCATCTATCCGATCAATGATGACTTTGCATTAGAACCCAATTACCTGCATATTTGGCCCAGAGGTAATTTTATGCTTATTGCTTTACCCAATAATGATAAGACGTTTACCTGTACGCTGTTTTTTCCTTTTGAAGGACCTCTTTCTTTTGCTTCATTGGGAAATGATGAAGATGTGATCACATTTTTTGAAAACTACTTTTGTGATACCATAAAACTGATTCCTGATTTAGCTAATCAGTTTAAATCGAATCCTACCTCTTCACTAATTATGACCAAATGCTTCCCATGGCATAACAACAACACTATTCTTCTTGGCGATGCTGCTCATGCTATTGTCCCTTTTTATGGACAAGGAATGAATGCTGGATTTGAAGATGTACGAATATTTGTCGAACAAGCTGAAAAAGTGAACTTCAAGTGGCGAAAATTTTTAAAACAGTATTCTATTACCAGAAAAAAAGATGCTGATGCCATCTCTGACTTAGCGCTTCATAATTTTTTGGAGATGAGAGACCATGTCGCCAACCCGAACTTTCTCAAGAGGAAAGAGTTAGAGACTAAAATTCAAGAAGCGTATCCTGAAGAATGGATACCGCTTTATAGCATGGTTACTTTTTCAGATTTACCCTATTCGGAAGCACTCCGCCTCGGTAAAGTTCAAACACGCGTCTTAGAAGAGTTTTTAAGTGACGATTCTAAAAAGATAAATTTTGAAAAGGTCATTAAGAAATTTAAAACACTTCAGAAAATAAGTTAACTAACCTGCATTATTTACCACAAATAGTGACGGGTAGAATTCAAGTAATTGATTTACCGTAGCTTAATATTTATTCTTAGAATCCTTTGAAAAACCCGCCTTTTGGCCCAACTCTTCGTTACCCAAAATTTCAAAAGCCTCATTTACGACCAGTAAACTACGTTTTTGAAATTCTGAAAGCCTCGATTTGAGCCAAAAATCCAGTTTTGCAAAGGATTCTCTGAATGATTTTTGATTCCTCAAATTGGGGGAACGATGTTGTCTTCTCATTCGAAATCAATTATCTCCTATTCCACATGTTTCATCATCTCAATAAATAACACCTGAATTTTTAGGGCTAAATCAATCTATGATTCTTCGCTTATCCTTAGAAGCATAGGTAAAAAAGATACATCGCCAGCTAGAGATATGCGCACGTCAATTAATTGGCTTTCTGGGTTAATTCGTAATAAATCTGGAGCCTTATCCAGAGCTGGGATGTCTTTTTGTTTGTGAACAGATAATGAAGTAAATCGATTTCCAATATTAATCGATTCGATTGAATCTTTCGTAAAAAACGATGCTACAAGCATAGATAGCGTATTTTCTTCTGTTTTTAGGGACATTTGATAACAACTTAATTGAAAATAATATCTGTTCATTGGCTATTAACAGAAATAATTACCTGTTTGCTGGTTCCTTTCTCGTTACCCAAAAGTCGGCCATGTTTCATTCATTCTTCGTATTTCTTACCATGCATCAGGTCATCAATATGGATTTATGAGAAATAATGGCTCATAATATGATAAGTATTTGATTCTTTGTCCGAATAAGTTCAAGGATGAGATTTTTGAAGGGTATTTCCACAATTTTTGAGAGTTTTTCTTTTCTATATAAGTGATTCACGTAAACTGTCAATTTGGGTATTTCACTGTGTCAGGATATTCTAGTGATGCTGACTTTTGAGGCGTAATCGTATTATTAAATCAAATTTAAACATGAAAAAAACAGAACTGATTTTAACGGCATTATTAACCTTTACAATGATGTTTATCCTGGCATCTTGTGAAAAGGATAATATAGAACCTTTGCAAAACACTGATGATGAATCGGATCGCCAACAAACTTTTTACAACGCCTCGGACTCTACCATTGTAAGTTCCGATGATCCGGCTTGCATAAACTCTAATCCAGTAGAACCAACATTCTCTGTTGAGGCTGATGGTAATTTTGAAGTTTGCAAGGGTGAAATTTTTGGCGCGTACTCCACTGAAAATATTGGAAGTGGTTTTTTACACCATGAATGGGTCTATCCATCAGACATTATCGTTCCTATGTCGGGATATTCAAATAATGATAGTAACATCAAATTCCGAGTTATTGGTAATCTTTATGAAGGTTTCTATATCATTTTAAAAGCCTACTACTGCAAACCTGAAGGAGGTGCAGAAGTAAGAACGAGTTCGAAATGGTCAGGTGCAATTCAAAACTGTTCAGGAAGACCAAAAATTTAAATTTTTGATAAAACACTTAAAAGTATTAAAGTAACCTTATCCCTCTTCACGAGGGATTTTTTTTGATTACGAATATCTTCAAATCGAGGCTATACCAATGTGTAGGAAAATATAAATCTCCTCTTATATTAACGTGAGTTCGACGAAATATTAGTTTTTGGGATAGTTAGTGTCTCTAAGAAAACAGTATCTTTTGAAAGAAAACCATGTTTTTAGCTCATAAAGCATGTTTTTTTGAGATTTTGATATGCAAATAGTCATTGAATCTCTTTGAGAGATTTTAACAATAAAGCAATAAAATCACTGGTTCGCTTTTGATTCATCTAAAATTTGGATGAATTTCTAAAAAATTGAAAAAATAGATTCCAAAGTATAAAATAGGTTCAATTTATTCTTTTGCTAAAAAACCACGTTTTAGGATTCAGTAGCGTGTTTTTCGTCTTTTCTTAGAGACACTAGTTAGAGTTGTTTTTTGGGTGAAATCTCAAAGAAAGTGATCAGGGTTATTCAAAAACTTATACTTTTCTAAGATAAACAAAAGCTAAATTTTATGACTTGATCACCTGACCGCTATGAAAAATATTGTTAAATTAATCAAAGTTAATTACTCAAGCCAGCTTATAGAATTACTTTATTGAGGTTGGAAACCTGCGCTATGTGATAACCACACTTAATAGATCACATCGCTCTGCTTATGATACATATTCACTCCTAAGGTAAAGCAGAGCTTAAAGAACATGATCACTTAGCAGGTGGTTTTTCAAATTATATAAATACCACTAGCCCCGAAGTGAGTCCGAGCCATAGTAGGATCTTACTCATCAGCTTTAAAATGGCACAAATAATGAGTCAAGTATGTGGTCGTAGCGTTTCGCTACGACCAGTAATGATTCACCAAAGTTTTGCGAAGTAATATGTGTTAAGACTTTCTCCATCGGTTACGATAGTAAAATCATCGACAGAATTCTGCTTTAGAATTTTTCCATTATATCTATCTCCAAGCCAGGTAAATGCATTAAAGTAATTAGCACCATCATAATTTCCAACAAAATGAACACCATCGTAGTCATCGAACGCAGTAAAAGGAGAAATTTCTTCTGTATTCACATCAATTAAAATTGATTTATTCGGATATTCCTCATAAGTCCATTTAGTATCCCAAGAATCATTTTCCATAGGATGGTCTGAATAAGATATTGCTACTTTATCATCAAATACAAAACTTGTAGCAGTAACTACCCTCATCTCCGGAATAATTTCATCTAGTTTGATTTCAAAATTAGGATCAAAATCACCATCTGTCGTCAACCTGAAAATACTGAGATGCCCTGGGTATGTGTCAGTATCAATATCAAAAAAGCTTGTTACAAATGACATATCTCTTCCTGGACCTAAATAAATAGTGCCCGAATTGTCTCTAGTAGCATAATTAGTAACACCCGAAGATCTTGTGTCAGTTTTGTATTCTACGGACTTTGTTTCTGGGTCGAATACAGCTATTTGAGCATATACAGGGATACTGTAATCGCAACATTCATTAGGCCAATATCTAAAAGGAATCACTATTTTCCCATGATTTTCAAATGCTTGCCAAGTACCAGGGATTATGTAATCAGGTGATTCTAATGGTGCCACATTGTACGTGTTCATCAGCTCCATCGATTCTAAATCAAACTCTATAAAAAGGCCTTCATTAAGATCGTATAAAAACGCTTGATCATTCGCAAAAGCAACAAAGCCATAACTTAAACCAGTTGATGCAAAACTCAAAAGAGCGTCCACTGATATCTCTAATGTATTTTTGTCAACACTCCATTTTGTAATAGTTTTTGCATTGTTATTAATCGTTAGTACAACATCATTATGGGCGATCATCGAGGAATTCAACCCTAGTTCTATACCCTCGCTTTTGTCTATAGTAGAAGGTAGTTGTCCTGAGACATTCATGTACATAATTCTACCGTTAGGAGTTTCATCAAGTGTTGCTACCACCCAAGCCGATTCCTCACTATTTGTAGTCACATCTTTAACGTCATCACTTACGTCGTCCTCACTACAAGAGAAAATACCAAAGGAGATTGCTCCAATAAATAGCATACCTGCCCATGCCCAATTTTTGTTTGTTTTATTTTTTTTTATCATTTTTTTTTAAATTAGAATTTGGTGGCAGCAGGCGACATGAATCTTTGCACACCACCGGCCCCTATCAATAGGGGAGTTTTTGTTATTATATGTTATCAATTTTTATTGTTGTACCACCATGCATTGGTGGATGATCTGCTATTGTGGGAGTATGTCCTTTCCCGACATATTTCCTGGCAGATCTTTGCCAATTAACAGATCAGTTGTAGCCTTTCAGCTTGTCTTTTTTATTATTTTCTACTCATATATTTTTGATTTAAATGGTTGTTCAAATTCCTGAATGCACAGGAATGATCTTATAAAACCTACCTTCTGTATAACAGAAACGTAACGGTGGGGAGAGACCCGAATTAAAAGTTGTATGTATTGCTTTCATCTGTGTTCTGTTTAGAATTGAATCGTTGATTTGATGAAAAAGGCTCTTCCTGGTCGCTGTACCCCAAAAAGGTCAAAGACTTTCGCATCGGTTAGGTTTTGTACTTCCAGAGTTAAAGCATTTTGAATGTCTTTGATGCTCATTTGGTGGGTAAGCCCAATTGTATGTATGGTTTGATTGGGCACTTCGGCTTTGAATTGCTGCAAGCCGGCACTTTCCCAACCTACGAAAAAGGAATTGACATAGCGGACATTCCAGAAGATGGAAAAGTTGTCATTCTTCTTCAATAAATCCTGCAATTGATATTCTGCTGCCCCATTG
>JBCCLN010000077.1:0-16054 GCA_039026865.1 Bacteroidota bacterium
CTACTTCTTTAAGAGTCAAGATGAAATGAAGGAAGCCTTTCGGGATATTCCTGAGGCAATTGAAAATATTTCTGAGCTTGTAGATAAAATTGAAGAGTATGGATTGGAACGAGAGGTGCTACTTCCTGCTTTTGCTATTCCAGACGAATTTAAAGATGAGAAAGATAAAGATGATGGGGGTAAACGTGGTGAGAACGCTTACTTAAAACATCTAACTTATGAAGGAGCTAAAAAAAAATACGATCGAATCACCAATGAGATCAAGGAACGGTTGGATTTTGAACTGGAAACCATCGCCAATACAGGATATCCTGGATACTTTTTGATTGTACAGGATTTCACTGCAAAAGCGAGAGAGATGGGAGTTGCCGTTGGGCCAGGTCGGGGTTCAGCTGCTGGGTCAGCAGTAGCCTACTGCATAGGCATCACCAATGTAGATCCAATTGCGTATGATCTTCTTTTTGAACGATTCTTAAACCCAGACAGGATTTCACTACCCGATATTGATATCGATTTCGACAATGAAGGACGCGAGAAAGTTATCAATTACGTTATCGATAAATACGGCAGTGATCAGGTAGCTCAGATCATTACTTATGGAACCATGGCGCCTAAATCAGCTATTAGAGATGCAGGTCGGGTGATGGAATTACCACTTTCCGAAACAGATTCTTTCGCTAAGCTTGTACCAGAACTCCCTTGAACTAAATTCTCCTATTTATTTGACGAGGTAAAAGAACTAAAAGATCTTAAAAAAGTAAAAGACCTCCCCTCTCATGTTCTTAACCAGGCTGTGGTTTTAGAATGATCTCTTAGGAATACAGGGGTTCATGCGTGTGGAGTGATCATTACCCCTGATGAAATGAGCAATTTTGTTCCTCTTGCAAAATCCAAGGACTCGGATATGATGGTGACCCAGTTCGATAATAGTGTAGTAGAGGATGCAGGAATGTTGAAAATGGATTTTCTGGGACTAAAGACCCTCTCCATTATCAAGACCGCTATTGAAAACATTGAGAAGAGGCATGGAATCAAAATTGATATTGACTCCATGCCATTGGATGATCCAAAAACCTATGAGCTTTATCAGCGCGGCGAAACAAATGGCACCTTCCAATTTGAGTCACCAGGTATGCAAAAGCACCTTCGCGCATTAAAGCCGGATCGTTTTGAGGATCTCATTGCTATGAACGCCTTGTACCGTCCGGGACCTATGGAATACATCCCCAACTTCATCGCTCGCAAGCACGGAAAGGAAGCTATTACCTATGACATTCCAGCGATGGAAGCCTATCTAGCCGAAACATATGGTATTGCGGTATACCAGGAGCAAGTTATGCTGCTATCTCAAACGTTAGCAGGATTTACCAAAGGCGAGGCAGATGTGCTGAGGAAAGCGATGGGTAAGAAAAAACGGGACGTACTGAATAAAATGAAGCCTCAATTCATTAATCAAGCAAAAGAAAAAGGACATCCGGAAGATAAACTTGAGAAGATTTGGAAAGATTGGGAAGCGTTTGCGGCCTATGCTTTCAATAAATCACATAGTACTTGCTATTCCGTAGTAGCCTACCATACAGGTTATTTAAAAGCCAACTATCCTGCTGAGTATATGGCTTCCGTGCTCACACATAATCAAAGTAACATTGATAAAGTAAGTTTTTTCATGGAAGAATGTAAAAACCGTCAAATACCAGTATTAGGTCCTCACATCAATGAATCCGGACAACACTTTGTGGTGAACAGGGAAGGTAAAATTCGTTTCGGATTAGGAGCAATCAAAGGAACCGGCGAATCCGCTGTGCAAGCTATTATAGCAGAAAGAGATGCAGAAGGTCCTTTCTTAGATATTTTTGATTTTGCTAACCGGGTCAACCTGCGCACCGTCAACAAAAAATCATTTGAAAGCTTAGCTAATGCAGGAGCTTTTGATTGCTTTGGAAATTTCCACAGACGACAATATGTAGACCCGGATGAGGAAGGAACATCTTTGGTTGAAAAGGCAATAAAATTTGCCAATCGTTTACAAGAGGAAAAAGCAAGTGCCCAATCATCATTGTTTGGGGAAAGCAACGCGGTTGATATTGCCAAACCTCGTATTGGAAGAATCGAACCCTATGGTGATATTGAGAAGTTAAATATTGAAAGAGAAATGGTTGGTCTTTACATTACAGGGCACCCTCTCGATCAATTTAAATTTGAGATGAAGTATTTAACCAATTCGACGATTTCTCAACTTAATGAATTGGAAAAGCTTAAAGGTAAGGAAATAAAAATAGGAGGAGTGATAAGTGATGTTCAGCACAGAATCTCCAAAAAAGGTAACCCCTTCGGCCAGTTCACATTAGAAGATTTCAAAGATAATTTTACCTTCTATCTCTTTTCACAGGACTACCTTAAGTTCAAACCTATGCTTGAAAAAGGATGGTTTTTATATCTCTCCGGAATCGTTCAAAGAAGATGGAACAGTAATGAATTGGAACTGAAAATTACGAACATAGAACACTTAAGTGAGATACGTGAAAAAGTGACCAAAGGCCTTGAACTAAAAATTAGATTAGATGATGTGAACTCAATAATCATAGATGAAGTTGAGCGAATAGCCAAGGCAAACCCTGGAAAGTGCTTATTAAAACTGTCATTGATGGGAGTGTATGAAGAAAGAGCAATCAATCTTGACATGCTTAGTAGAAAGTATACTATTGAACCCTCTGACGAATTATTGAAAGAGCTTGAAGAAATTGAAGAGTTAAATTTCAAAATACTTTTAACTACATAATTGTCAAAGCAATTACAAACCCGAACTTTAAAAAAAACATTCAAACTAATCGACCTACTTTTATGTTCGTCATACGTAGAATAGCAAAACTAAAAAGCAAAATATAATGTCAAAAGCAGTAGAAATCACAGATAATAATTTTGAAGATATTATCAATTCTAAACAACCCGTATTGGTCGATTTTTGGGCAGAGTGGTGCGGACCTTGTAAAATGATTGCACCTGTAGTAGAAGAATTGGCCTCAGAGTATGATGGAAAAGCAGTAATTGGTAAAGTAGATGTAGACTCGAATCCTGAAGTATCAGCTAAATTTGGTATCAGATCTATCCCAACACTTCTTGTCTTCAAAAATGGTGAAGTCGTTGATAAGCAAATTGGAGCAGTTCCTAAAAACGTTTTGAGCCAGAAACTAGACGCACAAGTAGCTTAATAAAATCCGATTTCGTTTAATTTTCAGAAATATTAAATAAAATTTTAGTACGAATAGTGCAATCCCGTGATAAAGTCTTGTCCTCATCAGATAAAGAATAGTCTAAACCAAAAAATGACCATAGTGAGTGAGAAAACGATACATTAGATTAAAGAAATTGTTATTGATTCTCATAGAATAATGATGAGATGCAAACGAAAATTAAATGCATCTTGAATTCCCTCTTTTAAATGTTGAAACCTAACCGACTAAACGTATGAGATAGTTTTAAAAAGATTATACTGAGTTTATCCTATGCCTGTACAGAGCAGTTTTAACATGTCGGATATTGGTAAAACAGAAAGAAATGATATTTTCAAATATCCCACTCTTCATTGAGCTGAGAAATGGCATAATGTCCGGTTAAATCAAATTGGCAGGGAACTATTGAAACATAGTTATTTGCTAGTGCCCACACATCATTATCTTCTCCTTTATCGTAATTCACAAAATTACCTACCATCCAGAAGTAGCTTCTTCCGTAAGGGTCTTTTCGTTCATCAAAATCCTCCTCCCAGGCGGCATTAGCTTGTCTGCAAACTTTTATTCCCTTTATATTTTCGTTTTGGATTACCGGAAAATTAACATTTAATGCGATTCCTTTTGGTATGCCTTTATCCAAAGCTTCTTGAGTAATTTTAATTAAATACTCATCAATGTGGGACATATCTCCATTAGGATCATAATCACAATAGGAAAACCCGATAGAGGGATAACCTTCAATCGCTCCTTCAATGGCAGCGCTCATCGTTCCTGAGTAAAGCACGCTGATCGAACTATTGCTGCCATGATTTATTCCAGAAATTACCAAATCAATATTCCTATCTTTGAAAACATGGTGTTTTGCTAGTTTAACACAATCTGCCGGGGTACCACTGCATTCATATGCCTCTACTCCTTCAAACAAATCATTCTTCCTTAACCTTAAAGTATCTCCTACAGTGATGGCATGCCCCATTCCAGATTGAGGACTATCGGGGGCTACTACAACTACCTGACCTAAATTTTTCGTTAAATCAACTAGTTTTCTAATACCTCTCGAAGTGATCCCATCATCGTTAGAGAGAAGAATGAGCGGTTTTGCCATGTTTTAAATTGAGTTGTAAAAAGCTGTTATGCGAACCAGGTCGGCGGACTCATCGGTATCGAGCCTATTTTGTTTGATGAACTGTTTTATTTCAATTTGCTTTTTGGACATAAATTGGAGCAGATCTTTTTTCCTACCGGTAAAAAAAGTGATTTTCCCTTTCTCGTCTAAGAAATAATAAGAGTATTGGATCACATTTTGACGAATGTTTCCTCCACCCCAATAAGCAGAAGAGGTATTCACTGTTTGAACTACTGTTTGTTCGCGTCTTAGTAGCGAAAGTTTTCCTTCGTACACCACCTCAAAAAAAACAGGTATCTTATAGTCAAAATTTACATGATAAGGAATGGAATAGAACTGACGATAGTTGTTTAAGATCTTGTCAAAGATTTCGAAGTAAAACACTTTGTGACTTGAAAATGATTTGGTTTTTCCAGTGGTCACAAGTGTAAGCACATTCGCTTCTAAATCATATTTCAAATCCCCTTTCAATGTGTCCTTATCGGAAGTAACCACAAAACCTTCATGAAAAACTTCTGATGAGAAACGCTGTGACAACCCCGTTATACTCAAGCAGATGAAACAAGCTAAAAGGTAGAGCTTCATATTTACATTTAACTTATCTATCTCTTTAGACCTATTTTAATCTTAAAATCTCATGACCCATTTTATCCCTTTTCGTCTCCAAGTATTTTTGATTATGTAAATTAGGTGTTATTTCGATAGCTACATTTTCCACAATCTCTAACCCATAACCCATCAATCCTACCCTTTTTTTAGGGTTATTCGTTATTAGTTTCATTTTTTTAACTCCCAGCTTTCTTAAAATCTGAGCACCAACCCCATAGTCTCTTTGGTCTGACTTGAATCCAAGCTCTATGTTTGCTTCCACAGTGTCTCTTCCTTTCTCTTGCAATTTATAAGCCTTAAGCTTATTTAATAAACCTATGCCACGTCCTTCTTGGTTCATGTAAAGTACTACACCTTTTCCTTCTTCTTCTACCATTTTCATTGCTCCATGAAGTTGTCCACCACAATCGCACCTGGATGAGCCAAAGATATCTCCGGTAACACAAGAGGAATGAACCCTTACCAAAACCGGCTCATCTTTTCCCCAAGTTCCTTTAACTAAGGCAAGATGCTGCTCCCCCGTATTAATTTGTTTAAATGCTTTAAGTTCAAAATCTCCCCAATCCGTCGGCATCCTAACAGCAATCTCTTCCTCCACTAGAGATTCTTTTTTCATCCTGTATTCAATCAAGTCGGCAATTGAGACTAATTTAAGATGAAACTCATCAGCGATTTCTTTACAGTCAGGAAGTCTCGCCATAGTTCCATCATCCTTCAGTATTTCCACTAGTACTCCTGCAGGTTTTAGACCTGCGAGTCTTGCAAAGTCAATTGCAGCTTCGGTGTGTCCTGATCTTCGTAATACTCCACCATTTCTTGCTTTTAATGGAAAAATATGACCGGGACGTCCGAGATCTTCAGGTTTAGTTTCAGGATTTACCAGGGCCTGAATAGTCTTAGCTCTATCAGATGTTGAAATTCCGGTAGTGGTTCCATTTCCAATTAGATCCACCGAAACAGTAAATGGCGTTTCGTATATGGCCGTGTTTTTCCCTACCATCAAGTCTAGATTTAATTCATTGCACCGATCTTCTGTAAGAGGAGCGCAAATCAATCCTCTGCCTTGCTTTGTCATAAAGTTGATGATGTCAGGAGTAACTTTTTCTGCAGCACATATAAAGTCTCCCTCGTTCTCTCTCTCTTCATCATCCACTACAATAATAACCTCGCCGTTTTTAATTGCCTCTAAGGCCTCTTCTATCTTATTTAGCATTATCCTATTATAACGTTTCCTAATACATTAGCTATTTCTACCGATACTTTTTTCAACTCATTTATATCATCCAAGAGTTCATCAATTGAATGGTCATCGGTCGTTTCATTCAGCTTTTTAGTCTCTTCCTGAATGAGTTGTTGCACAATCCTAAACTTTAACCTAAGTACGTTAGTGTAGGTCGCGTCTTTCAAGAATTCAGTTTCTTTAGGAACATAAATTTTGTATTTCTTGGTCCAATTTTCACTTATTTCATATTTATCTGCACTTAAGTCTATCACTGTTTTTCTTATCTCTTCATCTTCATGATATCGAAAGTATTCGCCATCTATCACTTCGCCTTCCTTAAGCTTTTCCCTAAAAGTATCTACTATTTTACGGTAGATCTTATTTGAAAACTGAATTTCGTCTGCTTCGTTTAAGAAATAGCTTATTTGATGTACATCATTGAGTGCTCTCGTTTGGATTTTGTTTTTTCCATAATTCACTAGTAACCTTACACTTTCTCTTTCCTGTAATTCAATGATTTTCGCAATATCAGTCTTGTCAATTATTTCATCATGAAGAGGGGTAGGTACTTCAAGCTCTGAAACAGGTTCTCTGATGTGCTGGCTTTTTCGGGTATCTACCAAAATTTTATTCTGCTCGGAGATCAAAATAGATTCCGAGATACTTAAAAGCTCACTACATTCTTTGATGTAGATCGTTCGCTTAACCGGATCACCAATCTTAGCAATAGAGGCAATAATGTCCTTGATTACACCTGCTTTTTTTATCGGATCATTACCGGTTTCGTCCAGCAATACTTTGGTTTTGAAACGAATGATATCTTGAGCCTCCTTTGAAACAAATTCTCTGAAACCCAGTGAACTCAATTTCTTGGCATAGCTATCCGGGTCCTCGCCTTGGGGAAGCGCTACAGCTTTTACGTTGAGATCGCCTTCCAAAAGCATGTCTATCCCTCTCATTGAGGCTTTAATACCCGCAGCATCACCATCAAAAATCACAATAACATTCTTTGTATACCTTCTAATTAACTTAACCTGATCAAGGGTCAAAGCAGTTCCGGAAGAGGCTACTACATTTTCTAATCCTGCTTGGTGCATGGATATTACATCCGTATATCCCTCTACCAAAAAGCAATGATCTTCCTTCCTGATTGCGTTTTTACTTTGAAACAACCCATAAAGCACTTTGCTTTTGAGATATAGTTCAGTCTCAGGGCTATTGATATACTTGGCGGATTTATCGGTGCTTGATAGCTTTCTACCTCCAAAGGCAATGGTTTTCCCCGATACATTGTGAATTGGAAACATCACTCTGCTTCTAAAGCGATCATATGACCTGCCCTCTTTTTCAATGATTAGACCAGCTTCTGCAAGTAGTTCCTCTTTGTAGCCTTTTTTTATTGCCTGGTTTAATAATCCATCCCAAATTTCTTTGCTGTAACCAAGTTGAAATTTTTTGATGGTTCCATCATTAAAGCCACGCTCTTTGAAGTAGCTAAGACCGATCGAGTTACCCTCTTCTGTAGAATGAAGAACCTCTTGAAAATATTCATTTGCATAGTTAAGTACAATATAAAGACTCTCACGCTTATTTTGTGCTTGGAGCGCTTCGTCCGATTGTTCTTCCTCTTTTATCTCAATCCCATATTTACCTGCTAAATACTTTAAGGCCTCCACATAACTCAGGCCATCCACCTCCATGACGAAGGTAATCGCATCTCCTCCCTTTCCTGAACTAAAATCTTTAAAGATGCCTTTCGAAGGAACCACATAAAAAGAAGGAGTCTTCTCGTTAGTAAAAGGGCTTAATGCTTTATAGCTAGAACCAGATCTTTTCAGTGTTACAAAATCACCTATTACCTCCACAATGTCAATGCGGTTTTTTATCTCTTCTATGGTTGACGGATGAATCATAGATCTAAATGAAAAACAAAATTACTGATTGTGAGCATCGAACTGAAAAACGTTTGAAATGGTTGAATCAATGTTATGTGTAACTTGCGATTTGAATGAATTTGACTAAGGAAAACTTATTAAAAGCACTTAGCGAAGTACAAGATCCTGATTTAAAACAAGATCTTGTATCATTGGGTATGATCCAAAATATCCACATTGATAAAGGTACAGCAGCTTTTGATGTGGTTCTGACAACCCCTGCCTGCCCGCTAAAGGAAATCATTAAGAAAGATTGCGAGGAAGCCATTAAAAAAAATATTGGTGATGTGAAACTCATTATCAATATGACTTCCCATGTTACTACTAACAGAGATGAGGGACCGGTGCTGCCCGGCGTAAAAAACATTATTGCCATTTCGTCCGGAAAAGGCGGCGTAGGAAAATCAACAATTGCTTCAAATCTCGCGGTAGCCCTGGCTAGAACGGGAGCA
This sequence comes from Bacteroidota bacterium, assembly GCA_039026865.1. GTDB lineage: Bacteria > Bacteroidota > Bacteroidia > Cytophagales > Cyclobacteriaceae > Ekhidna. The sequence continues at coordinate 8,574 of JBCCLN010000077.1, forward strand.
GATGTAGGGCTAATAGATGCAGACATTTTTGGGCCTTCCATCCCTACAATGTTTAACTGTGAATTTGAACGACCGGGAATAGTGCAGGAAAATGGAAAAAACAAAATCATACCTATACAACAATACGGAGTAAAATTGATATCTATTGGGTTTTTAACGAATAGTGAAGATGCGGTGGTCTGGAGAGGTCCGATGGCCAGTTCTGCGCTCCGCCAATTCATTAGTGACGCAAAATGGGACGAGTTAGACTATCTTTTAATTGACTTACCCCCGGGTACCAGCGATATCCACCTTACACTAGTACAGGCTGTGCCTGTAACAGGAGCCTTGGTTGTAACTACACCTCAAAAAGTGGCATTAGCCGATGCTCAAAAAGGATTGTCTATGTTTCGTCAGCCTCAAATAAATGTACCTATTTTAGGTTTAGTTGAAAATATGGCTTGGTTTACACCTAAAGAGTTACCGGAAAATAAATACTTTATCTTTGGCGAAAATGGCGGGAAAATCCTTGCTGAAAAAAACAATGTCGAATTATTGGGACAAATTCCAATTCTTCAATCCATTCGTGAGAGTGGTGACTATGGTTACCCCTCTGCCTTGAAGGAAGGAATGGTCGCAGATGCATTTAAATATCTTGCAGAGAATGTTGCGAGACAGGTAGCTATTAGAAACGCCACTATGATTGATACTAAAAAAGTGGAAGTAATTGTTTAAATTATGTCAGAATTAATCGATAAAGTAGACAAAGCTCTCGATACGATTAGGCCCTATTTGGAGGCAGACGGAGGAAATGTTAAAATCCTTGAGATAGACAAAGAGAAAAACCTCATATTAGAATTGATGGGGAATTGTGGATCCTGCCCAATGTCTATGATGACACTAAAGGCTGGTGTAGAGGAAGCAATAAAACGAGAAGTGCCAGAGATTAAAAGCGTGCATGCAGTCAATATTACCTCATCGGATGATCCAAAAGCCAAGCTTCCATTTTCTGATTGACATCCTCCGCGGTAATTTACTTTTGTTAGCATATCTATTTTCAAATGTGTTGGTTTCCCAGGAAAAATGTGGTGCGCTAACACCAAAAAGTGGCCAATTTGAAAATTGGATGAGCCGAAAACGTGAAATCAAAGAAAAACAACGTTCCAATCAGTTACTTCTGCAAAATACGATTTACCAAATACCGGTTGTAGTGCACATACTACATCAAGGCGAACTTCTAGGCGAAGGATCAAATTTGAGTACGGATCGAATTCTGGGACAGATTGATTCACTTAGCGCTGATTTCAGAAGGTTAAATGCAGACAGAATAAATACTCCTAATCAATTTCTTCCTGTTGCAGCAGATACAGAGATTAGTTTCATTTTGGCACGCCAGGATCCGAATGGTCAACCTACCAATGGAATAGTTCGTGTCAATGCCTTAAGAAGCTTCGATTCCTTCCGTAGTAGCGATTTGATTGATATGAGAAGCTTATCGCACTGGCCTGCTGAAAATTATTTAAATATTTATTGCGCAGATCTACAAACCGGTTCATTAAATCTGATCGGTTCTGCCACCTTCCCTGAGACAAATGAAATTCCGGGAATAAATCCTGAGGGAGATCAATTATTTTTAGATGGAGTGTTTGTAGATCATCTCTTTTTTGGAAATAACCCAGATGCTCCCTCTTTTGAAAGCCGAGGAAGAACACTAACTCATGAAATAGGTCATTTTTTAGGATTAAGACATATTTGGGGTGATGGTGGATGTTCGGTGGATGATTTTGTGGATGATACCCCTCTTGCAAATACAGACAATGATGGGTATTCTTTACCGTGTACGTTCCCAAATCCTGAAGATATGATTGTATGTGTAGAGGGTGAGCCCGAGATGTTCCAAAATTATATGGATTATACCAATGATGTCTGCATGAACCTTTTTACTGAAGGTCAAAAAGAGCGGATGCGGATTGTTTCAGAAAATTCTCCTAGACGTGCTTCTCTTAGATCTTCTCCTGGCTTAACATCACCAAATAGATTTGCGAATGACCTGGCTTTGACAGATATTGTCTCACCTGATTTTGCAACATGTGAAGATCAAATTACACCAATTCTGGAAGTAACCAATCATGGATTAAATGAGATAACGCAATATTCTGTCACTCTTCTCATTGATGGAGTAGAAGCATTCTCTACCTCAGAAAATACTAGATTGCCTCCTTTTGAAAGAGAAACAATCGGTTTTCCCAATCAGATTTTATCAGGATCTGGCGTACAACTTTCTTTCAGGATAGATGAAGTGAATCAAAGCCTCGACTCTAATCCTACCAACGATTTGATCACTCGCACAATCAATCATTTGAATAGTATTGACCTCCCGTTTATTCAAGATTTTGAGAGTGGAACAGAACTATTAGGAAATATTGGAGGAACAAACGCTTGGAATATCCGAAACGCACCTAACGAGTCATCTTCAAACAATGCTCTGGTTTTTCAATCTTTCAATAATAATCGATCATATGGAGACGAACTAATTTTAACAACTCCACCTCTCGATCTCAATGGTGTTGCTACAGCAGTGCTGTCTTTTAGTTACGCCTATTCTGGTACTCCGGAAGGGATATATGATGGTCTTATTGTTAAGGGGAGTTCGAACTGTGGTTTTTCTTATACAGAAGAACTTTTTTCTCAGGTAGGTAACAGCCGTTATTTTTTAACTGCTACGCCCACCGAAAATGAATTCATCCCTTCCAGCCAGATAGAATGGAAAGATACCACTATCAATATTTCAGAATTTCAAAATACGGATGGTGTCCGATTTCAATTTATGGGACTAAATGGAAGTAATAATATTTATCTTGATAACATCAAAATAGAGCAAAGTAATATTTTTGAAAATGACATAAGCCTCCAATCCATTCAAGGCCCATTGGTAACTTGTGATGATGACGTAGATATTAAGCTTCAGGTAAAAAATGCAGGATCACAACCGATCACTTCTTTCACTATTAATGGTTTTGTAAATGAAGAACCTTTTACCCAGTCCTTTGATAACCTGTTCATTCAATGGCAGGAGTATCAGTCTTTAGGTGTCAACGTAACGTCACTCAATGGCATTGAAAATAATATCATTATTAATGTAAGCGGAGTTAACGGTCGGTTGGATCAGTCTGTTATAAGTAATTCTATAGAAGCAACAATAAATATCAATACAGAAGAAGATGACTATCCATTAACCATTGATTTTGAATCTTCAAATGAGTGGATTAATATCTCCCCTCAAAAAAATACGCTTTGGGTATCTGATACGCTCCCCGATGGCAATATTTCTTTAAGGGCTTCTTCATTCGAAGAACAGACGTTAGGAATAGAAAGTTGGTTTGTAAGTCCTGCATTAACCACAGGAGGTCTTGATAGCGCTGGTTTATATTTCAGGTTATCTTATGCGAAAAGATCAGGATTCAATGACCAATTTCGAGTTTTAATCTCGGATGATTGTGGAAGCTCCTTCAATACGCTGTCATCATTGTTAGAAGCTAGCTCAGATTCTCTTGCCATTACTCAATCTAGTGAACGATGGCAACCTTCGACCAGTGATGATTGGAAAGAGTTTTACTTAGATTTATCAGAATCAATTCATATCCAAGATTCAATTCGTATTGCTTTTGTGATGATAAATGGCAATGGCAACAACCTCTATCTAGACGATATTAGCATTCGTGGAAACGAGTTACCGTCTTATGAGGACGTATTCAGAGTATACCCCAATCCAGCATTCCAAATTTTTAATCTAGGCTTTAACCTACCGATAAAAGAAGTGGTTACGATAGAAATGATAGATATTAGCGGAAAAATCGTACTTACACAAACTGTGAGCAATGCCTTCAATCAAATTTTACAAATTGAATCCCCGAAACACTCGGGCCTCTATTTTATTAGAGTTTCTAACTCCAATTTTGAGGAGACTCAAAGACTTCTAATTGACCCCAATTGATTAGGTTTAAGTACTTGTAATTCCATGTCATTCTTAAAACCAAATAATCTAAAAGATTTATTCGCCCATTTCGCTGTTATAGTAGCGATTATTGTATTTGCAGTTATATTTATTTTCTATACATGGCTTCCTATAAGTACCAATCACGGGGAAACAATTACGGTACCTAACGTTATAGGACTTACTCTGGAAGAATTAGATGACTTCTTAGGCAAAAGAAACCTTAGGTTTGAAGTTACTGAAGACAGCAGTTATTCAGCAAATGCAGTCCCTTTAGAAATCTTAAGACAGGTACCTGAACCTAATACAAAAGTGAAAGAAAACCGAAAAATCTACGTTACAATCAATGCGAAGAATCCTCCCAAGGTACGAATGCCAAAAGTAGAGGACCTTTCACTTAAAAGTGCGCAAATGACGTTAAAATCATATGACTTGAAATTGGGAGAGATAAAATACGTGCCGGATGTTTTTTGGGGTGTTGTGCATGAAGCTCAGATGAATGGACGAGAAGTACTTGAAGGTGAGATCATTGAAAAAGGATCTGTGATCGATCTTGTAGCAGGTAATGGCTACGGAAATACAGAATTCCGCTCCCCTACATTAACGGGATTGGATCTGGAAGAAGCAACATTTGCGATTATAGGCTCAGGTCTCAAAGTAGGTAAAATATCTTATGTATCAAAAAACACAGCAGCTTTTATAGAAAGTGATACAACTATTTACAGGGAGATAGCACCTGGTGCCATCCAAGACCAAGATCCGAAACCTCAGGTAATAGTGAAAATCGGAGACCCAATAGATTTATGGGTTTACAAATCAGATTCGGTGAGTAATAATTCTTCCACTATTCTAGACGAATAATGAAAACCGTAGCTCTACTGCTTTTTTTCGCTATTTCGCTATCAAGTTCAGCTCAATTGATCGTTAGGCCACTGTTTGAAAATACAAAAAGCAATCAAATAAAAACCGCCCCGAGAGGAAGAATCAGTCCAAACAGTTTACCATTTTGGGATGATTTTTCTATTACTGAAGATGGGAAGCCAGACCCTATTAGAGTATGGGGCACCGATACTACCAGACAATGGAATGACTCCTTAAGTGTTGGTGTATATGTAAATGCCACGTTGGCGATCAATCCCCCTACCTATCGAGTCATCACGTTTGATGGCCTAGATGACAACGGCCAGTTTTATGGAAATGAAACGAGACTTACAGATCAACTTTATTCGGATACCCTTAATTTAAGTCGCTACAATGAAGCAGATGATATCTATCTATCGTTTTACTGGCAAGCAGGTGGCAATGTAGAGAGGCCAGATAAAGATGATTCTATCAGACTGCAATTCTATAACCTATCAAACAATACCTGGGAGACCGAATGGAGCATGAATGGTTCCCAGGTAGAAGACTTTTCCCTTTTCGAACAAGTCCCGATTAAACTCAAGCAGCAATGGATTTCTGATATAACCATATTTAGGTTTGAGTCTTTCGGTGATCAAGATGGCCCATTTGATGCCTGGCATTTGGATTATATCTTCCTAGACAAAAACAGGACAGAGGAAGAAATTGACAATGGGTATGATGACGCCGCATTTAGCAATTCGATCACCTCTTTTCTTGATCCTTATTATTCTATGCCTATTCACCAGTTTTTAGGGCGTACCGATAGCTTAGCAAATCAACAAACTTCACTGAGTTATTTAAACGAGTTACCAATTGAAGTAATAACCAGAGATTCTGTGCTGAATAGGTACGGCGCTGAAGTAACCTATCAAGTAAAGCTTCTGAATAACAATGAGTTAATCGTAAATGACCAAAGGTCCGCAGCACTTTTAACGAACGAGCTTGATTTCATTGATATTACATTAGGCTTGACTGATACAGGAGAGGATTCACTATTTCTCGATGAACAGGATTTTTCGTCATTAGAGGCATTCGATTCTGCAATCATAGAAACAACGGTTATTCTACAACCCAACCGGATAGGATCCACACCAATTGATGAAGAGGGCGTCATAGATCAAAGCATTAACAATACCATTCAAAACCAATACCTTCTCCATGACTTTTACGCTTATGATGATGGCACAGCAGAGTATGCAGTGGGCGTGAATCAGAGAGGAGATCAAGTGGGTGTTCAATTTTGGGTAGAGGAACCTGATACCTTAACGCAAATTGATATATACTTCCCTAATATTGCACCGGTGAGTGATGGATTATCGCTTACCCTCCGGATTTTCAACAACCTGGATGATTTATTTCCTTTACATTCTGAACCGATCACGATTGCTACCGGACCAGAAATCAACGAATTTACATCCTATCTTCTCCGTACACCTCTAATCGTTTCCGATACCTTCTTCGTTACCTACGAACAAGACGCAAACCAATACATTGGTATTGGTTTTGACAGAAACAACCAGGAAGCCTCACGATACATTTATGAAAATATCACAGATGAATGGGCTCGAAACGAAAGGATACAAGGAGCACTGATGATTCGCCCTATATTCAAAAATGTTGTTGATTTTACCTTAAGTGCGAATGACCAAATAAACGAGCGTATTGTTTATCCTAATCCCACAAATGGAATTATATACATTTCTTCAAAATACCAAAGCATAGAATTGAGAAATATTTCCGGTCAGTTATTGAAAACTGAAGGATTTAAAGATTTTTATGATTTTTCTGAATATCAAGGAGGATTATATTTGCTCACAATAATTGATAATAGTGAAACTTTCACTCAAAAAATAATACTAAAATGAACGAAGATATCACCAGCCAGGAAGTAAAAGATCGAATAGATAAAGGAGAATCCTTTAATTTCATTGATGTTCGGGAAGAATGGGAATACGAAGAAGCCAACATTGGAGCAAAGCTGATTCCGCTTAGTGAGCTGTCTAAAAGAGTTTCAGATATAGCACACATGAAGGATCAGGAGATTGTTGTTCATTGCAAATCTGGCAACCGATCAAATCAGGCAAAAAAATTCTTGAATAGTAAAGGCTTTTCTAACGTAAGGAACATGCTTGGTGGCATCACGGAATACCAGACACTTTAGTCTGATTAATTCAGGACGTCAGATTGTGAAAATACGACACTCTAAAAACCAAAACAGTAGATTAAATAGGCAACAAGGTTTCTTTTGCAGGTTTTAAGGAAACAAATAGTTGAATATTATTTGAATGAATAACCTTGTCTAGCGTAAAGTTTACCTAGTGTTTATAAGAAAAAGCACAAAACACGCTTACTGACACCCGAAGCGTAGTTTTTTAGCGAAAAAATGAATCGAATCTATTTTATACTTTGGAATCAATTTCTCTAATTTCTCAAAAATTCATCTGAATTTTGAACGAAATGAAGGTAAACCTGTGATTTTATTGCGTTTTCACTAAAATTTCAAAAATAGATTCAATGACCATTTATGCATCGAAATTTCAAAAAAACACGCTCTATGAGCTAAAAACATCGTTTTCTTTCAAAAGATACTGTTTTCTTAGAGACA
>JBCCLN010000078.1:0-15780 GCA_039026865.1 Bacteroidota bacterium
CGGCCTCTACTGCACCATAACTCAAACTTATCAATGTATTTTGTTTTAGGGAAAAACCCTTTTTTTGGATGACTGCATTATTCACCACAACTAGTGGTGGGTTGATTCAAGTAATTGATTTACCGTAGTTTAATGTTCATACCGAATGATTTTTGATTCCTCAAATTTGGGGAACGATGTTGTCCCTCACATTCGAAATCAATTACCTCCTATTCAACGTGTTACATCATCTCAATGAATAACACCCGAATTTTTCGGGTTAATGTTTCTTAGAAAAGAGGAAAACACGTTATTGATGCTTACAAGGCAGTGCTTTTACGAAAATGTGAATAGAAACCGATAAACATAAATGGTGCGAAACAGGATATGACTATTCTATCAGAGTTGTACTTATGAAACCAACAATTATCAATCACTTTTTGACGAATATCAACTCTGTCAGATCGTTTGATGAGTAAATGGGTGTTTTTATAAATTAATCATCAAAGTTTCTCATTTGGGAAATTTTTTGATGGAAAAAATTTGTGGTCAATTATTGAGATATGATACAAAAGTTTCTCGTGAAATCTCTTCTGCACCTAGGCTCATCAAATGGTCAGAATATACCTGACAATCGAAAAGCCGTCCACCTTCCTTCTCAAATTTCAAAACAAAGCTTATCAATGCTACTTTAGAAGCATTATTAACTTTATAAAACATTGATTCTCCACAAAATACACCTCCTATATCAACACCATACATTCCACCTACTAGATCATTATTTTTCCAAACCTCTACAGACTTTGAGTGTCCCAAATGATGCAAGCTGATATAAGCTTCTTTCATTTCTTCCGTGATCCACGTTCCTTTCTGACCCTTTCTAGTTATTCTTTTGCAGTTTGTAATCACACCTTGAAAATCCTGGTTATAGGTCACTTGAAACGCTTTCTTATTTAATATCCGATTCATTGATTTAGAGATGTGTAGCTTTTCAGGAAAAAGTACAAACCTAGGGTCTGGGCTCCACCATACAATAGGGCCTTCCTCGTTAAACCACGGAAAGATGCCTTTTTTATAGGCAAGCATGAGTCGTTCGGGACGTAAATCACCACCAACAGCTAGTATTCCATCTTCTGCTTCATGTACTGAAGGAAAGATAAGTTCGTCTGTAAGACGATAGATTGGCACAAGAAATATGCTTATAATTCACTCACTTTCTACTAATTCATATCCTTGATTGATCCCTAAATCTGTTGCAGGAACACCATCCTGCATCCACTTGGGCATAGGCTCTCCTTTCAGATAGTGATCAAAAAACTGAGACATCCGAATGTTAAAATCAATACGATTTTGGGTCTTTAGAGGCCAATGCGGTTCTTCTCGGTAATTAAGCATCCAGGCGGGCTTTCCAAGTCTGCGCAAGGACACAAAGTACTCAATGCCCTGATACCATGGTACCGCACCATCTTTATCATTGTGCATGATCAAGACTGGAGTATTTACCTTATCGATAGTGAAAATGGGTGAATTTTCGATATATCTCAGTGGGTATTCCCAAAGGCTACCCCCTATCCTGCTTTGAGTGCGCTCATACTGAAACATTCTACTTAATCCAGAACCCCAACGAATGCCGCCGTATGCGCTGATCATATTTACAACAGGTGCACCAGACTCCGCACACTTAAAAATGCCTGTTTCACCAAGCAAATAAGCCACTTGATAACCTCCCCAACTATGACCTTGGACGCCGATATTTTGTTTATCTATAAACCCCTTCTCAATTAAAGAGGTAATGCCTGGAATGACACAATTATATGCGTCCTCTCCAGGATAACCCGTACCGTAATGGACGTTTGGATTAAAAATCACATAACCTCTGGAAGCGTAATAACTATAATTAATCGTAGACCGATGAGGAAAAGGATCTCTATGCCTATTGAGGGTGTTGGAGCTTTTTTCGTAAAAATTGACCATTAAGGGATATTTCTTGTTTTGATCAAAATCCTCTGGTTTTACCAGCATCCCTTCAAGTCTTTCTCCCTCCAGTGAGTTCCAATAGACCAACTCGATAGTTCCCCAATTATAATTTTTTTGTTGAGGATTAATATCACTAATTTTTGTCACCTGCTTCAACGATAAATCCGAAGCAAGTATGTCTGGAAACGTTTCAAAGTTCTCTTGTGTAAAAATCAACTCGTTTGCATCCCTTGCCTTTTGAAAAGCACTATACCGATAATGACCTTCTAACCGTTTTGAAGGTTTGTTTTGCTCATATTTCATACTGAAGACCGCTTCACTTTTGTCTAATTCATAAAATCCAGAAAGCATCAATTGCTGTCCTTTCTTGATGTAACGCTCTTCATCATCTAGCTTAATGTATCGATAAGTGAGCCGATTCTCTCGTCCTTCTAAGGTGATTCGTTTAGGTGCAGTTCTATCTTGTGGATCTACTTCCCATATGTCATAGCGATCATATATTAGCATGTACTCATCATTTTCTGTCCAGCTCATCAAACCATAAGGCCGCGGTGCGGAGGGGGTATCATGGATCTCATTATAAAATGCAGAGATCTTATTATTAGTAACTTGACGAATTTTTTTTACTTCGAAATCATAAGTATACCATGCCGTATCTAGGTGGTTGTACCAGTAAGCATATTTACCAAGTGGTGACAAGTGAATAGTTCCCCGAACAGCCTCCGCTACTTTGGTCTTCTCGCCGGTGGTTACATCCAGATCATAAACGTCCTGAAGCACATACCCTTCCCAACTCATCAGCTTACGGTATTGATAATCGTCTACTGCCACTCCGTTTGAACCATCACCTTCATTGCTTAATCGAACGGCAGCATACCCTTTCCCACCTAGTTGGATAAACCCATCTTGTAAGACATCGTAGTAGCTCAGGTATCCAAATTTTAAATCTTCTTTCTTATCATTTTCTTGATCGGTAAACAAGCGCTGGTCTTTTGTGTTCCACACTTCCACTTTAACGATCTCTTCTTCCAACAATGCGGTATCCTGAATTACCGGAAATTCTTTAGTTTGAAAAAACAATCGATTACCTGATTCTGAAAAATAGTTCTTAAAATCCTTGTTGATAATTAACCTATCCAGACTAGATCTTCTTACTATAGTTTTGCTACTGTCCCAATCTGTCTTGAAATAATGGAGATGATAATCTCTCTCTAACGCTTTGGTAGTATCTGTATCTGAGACGAAAGAAAGTTGTTTCCCTTGCTTGTCCCAAACTAATTGATAATATTCTCCTTTTGATCTAAATACCGGACTGAACGACTGGTTGATAAAATTATACGTGTAAACGCCCGGCGATATCGTACTGTCATTTCCAGTAGTAGTTAAGGCAATGGCGGCTCCTTCCTCCGCAATAGCATAATCCAACACATATGAAAAGATTATTTCCGTTTGATTAGTCAGGTTGCGGACCACCAAATCGTAGCCGTTCTTTTTGCTTCGTTTCTTTTCTTTCTTATTGGTAGTATCCATTTTCGGCTCATACAAATACACCAAATATTCGTCCCACTTTTTGGGCACCTTAAAAGACTTCAATCCACTTCTCTTATCGATGTTACCACTACCCAAAGAGTAAATGCCTAATGTATCTTTAGGTAGATCTTTTGACTTTGTTTTCTTCCGTTTTAGGTTTCTTATCTCATTGAAATCCGGAGAGATCTTAAAAATCAAATGGCTGGAATTGTTTGTGAAAGAAGGATTGGATGCTCGTTTATATAATAGCAAATTCTTTCCACCAATAGAATGAAGCAGGACTTCTTTATTGCCATAACCATTGGATTTGGTGACGTAGGCTAAATATTCCCCATCATTACTGATTAATTTTTTAGATACACGCCTCCACTTATCATAGGCAGTATGATCTAGCGTTTCTTTGGTTTGTGCAATACTAAGAAATGGGACAATTATGAGGATAGGTAAAAGTTTTTTCATTAAGATTAAGTTCATCCTACAATGGTAATAAAAGGGCCTCTGACTATCAATAAAGAATTTACTGATGGCATTCCAAATATTACCATTAAGGCTTATGTAGATTGCAAATAGAAAGCCACTCAACAATTTGATCCAGGCTTAAATTGAGTCACATAATTCTCCAGGAAATAAATATGCTGATCCATTTAAAAAAGCAGGTTATTGAAAGAAGGATGGGGATTACGCCAGTAACTTGGGTTGCTATCCGAGAAGCATGTGGAGAGTTATTAGTTAAATCAAGCATCTCAGCAGAAGTCATTGATCTACTTACTATTACACCTTCATAAGTATACCTTATAGGATAAAGAAACAGTTTTTTAATTCTATTAAGAAAACCAAAAGATGTCTTATTGTTCATGAAGATGCTTTAACCACTGCGTTTGGAGTGGATATTGTTACAACGCTTGTATCAGAAGGATATAATCACTTATAGATGCACCGATAAAATTGAATTGCTATACCAAACATTAAATTTCAAAATAACTTGATTAATAATGAGATTAGCTACTTATTATACAAAATGAATAGCGAAGAAGGTGAAGGAAATAGTAACGTAATAGCAGGCATTTAGCATCTTTTTCAAAATTTAATTTCAGTTTAAATACAGGTTTCAGAATCGTCATCCTCTTCACTCCATTAAAGGGGTGTTTGAGCTACGCTTCATCAATGGTCTTCATTAGCTCCAGGTTAAGATCGCTCTCTTTCTTTGGCTGATAATAGTGCATGCTTCCTGGCTACAGAAAGTAGCTCATATTGCCTTGCAATGCTCAAAGAGGAATCAATCGCTGAAAACTTCTCTCTTCTTTCTTTGCTGCGGTAATTCATTGCAATGCTCTTTTTAAAAAATCAAGCTCTACTTTTTGCTGGCCAATAACTTTATAAAGCTTTTCGGTAGTATCCGCTTTTGAATTACCCTTAAAAACCATTTCAGCCTTTGATAAAAATTCCGCTTTCCATTTCGAAATTTGGTTGGGGTGAAGCGCATGTTTTTCGCTAGCTCCTGAACGGTGACCGTTCACTTAGTGTTTCTATCACTACTTTGGTCTTGAACTTTGATGCGAATTTTCTTCTTCTCATTATTGTTTAATTTATAGGGTCCGATCATCCTTAACTTACTGTCCGATTTTTGGGGAGTACTTCAAACCTCAAAATATTTTAAGAATTCAACAAACAATTTCAAGATCACAATAATGAATGCTATTTTATCTGAAAAGAGGAATTCATATCGAGAAATTTGTCATTTTCTTACCAAAGCTATAAACATTGATTTGTTAAAGGTTACGAGAAGATTACTTTTTGCTTAGGAAAGTGTAGTGTGAGACAACTTCTCTTCCAACTCCAATTGAATCGCCTGATATTTATCGTTATTATACCATCTTTGAACAACTGACTGAAATTCACTATAAGGAATTTTATTTTTACTTTCTTTCCAATCCCAATAGCGTTTCTGAAGTTCTTCTGGCCTTGGCCCCCAGTGGAACAGAACGTTTAAATCTTTATCAAGGGCTATCAGTTTTGGTATAGACCTTCCCCCTTTTGTTAGGAATTGATCCATTAGTTCCAGGTTCTCATCCCTGAGAACAATTCTCAAGTTTATACCTTGGTTTAATTCAGCAAGCCTTGCGATGATAGGTACACTATTGGCCGCATCTCCACACCATGTCTCCGTAATTAATAGCCAGATTTGGCTTGAAAGGACTTTTATTTTTTTTATTAACTCAGGTCTAAGCACCATGACTTTGTTTATACGTTTTGAGCGTTGGGCATTCAATTTCGTGTAATGAATAAAATCTTCTTTTTGAATTCCAGTAGTCTTTCCTTCTCTTGCATAATTGCTCAATAATGTATGATACTCTTGCGCAGAAAACGAATTATTTAAGGCAAGTTCAATGATTTCATTGTTTTTCATAAAAAAGGATACAATAACTGAATAGAAAGCGTTCAGTAATCTTTCAATACAGATCAAAAGGTTGGCTTCGCGAATTTCACACTTATTTAGTAAGCTGACTTTCTAACTTACTTTATCACTTCAAAACTCATAATGGATAAGCTTAGATGGTGGATATCTAATCTCAGATTTTAAACTGCAAAGAACAAACTTTACACAAGATAAGATTGATGAAATGAAAGAGGAAAGTAGACTTTGTAAATCACTTTTAGGAAAACAAAGAGATATGAAAATACAGATTGAGCGATAAAAGCACATCTATAAAACTATTGCATTATCCTAAAATTAGGAAAAATGCATTTTCTAAACTGATAATATTTAAAAATCTTATTCCTGATTTGTCCGTTTAATTTATATCATGCATAATTAAAGTACTTTTAAGTTTAACTTTAATCTGAAATTTAATTAATATCTTAGGATAGAATATTTTAAGTAACCAAAATCTCATTTCTACGTAACATATGTTACCTTCAAAAATCAGGCATCAGTTATAATGAATGTCTGTAATTAAAAATCCCCAAATAATGTTATTAAGTCATTAGATAGATTTTAATATTTTTAAACACTCTAGTGTTGATTTTATACGAATTAATTATATCATGAGAAACTTCACTACCACATTTTTTTTCATGAGTTTATTCTATTCCTTAATTGCTAGTGATGAACAGATTATTATTAAGGGAGTCATTATGGATAAGCAAACGGGTGAACCTATTTCATTTGCGCATATTACCATAGGGAACAAGATTACTATAACAGACATAAATGGAGAGTTTGCAGTGCCCATTGAAAATCCGAGTAAAAGGTTGGTTCTGAAAATATCGTATCAAGGGTATGAAACACATATTGAAGAGGTTACTGATTTTAACAAATATTACAAAATATTCATCGTTCCTTCCACCATAAGATTGGATGATATAAGGGTTAGATCAGGTCCTGAAATTATGAGAAATGTTTTCAATAATTTCTTTATTAATTATACAATGGAATCTCAATTATTAGAAGCCTATTACAGAGAAACCATGAAGGATACTATGGATTATTGCTATGTAACGGAAGGTATTATGAATATTTACACCCCTAGTAATATTGATAGATTTCGAACACCCATAGTTAAGCTTCAAAGATCAAGAAAGAAAATTTATAAACCGGTTGATGAAGAGAATTTTCTTACGGGAAATGCAAGTGATATGGCGCATTCCTCTATCTGGCGGTTTGATTCTTTCTTAGGAGAAAAAAATCGGGATAATTATCATTATTTTTATGATGGTACTTCTACAATAGGAGATCATAGCGTTTTAATTGTAGACTTTGAACCGAAAAATGAAAAAGGTAATACCTCCGGCACCTTATTTATAGATAATGTCACGTATGCAATTCTCAGAATTGAATATCATCCAGATACAGAAGAATCTGAATTTTGGGATAATGTATCATGGACAGAAGAGTATGAACTTTTGCGTGGTAGCTTTGACTTAGTAAGTACAACCTTTAATGGCGTAGCCGACGGTGGTAATAAACTATATACAGCGGTATTGATTGTTCATCATAGTCATGTTGAATATGATACTCCATCAGATGAAGAACTGATGGATATTATAGGTATCAATGATACTTTTATAAAAAAAGCTGAAGATGATACACAAGGGGACTTTTGGGAAGGGTTTCACACTCTTAAACTCAATGACAGAGTAGCCGCACAGATTAGTACTCAAAAACACGACTTCTGATCATTCCTTATTATCGGCCTTATTTTCTAACTTTCGTATATGAACAGAATAGAAAGGCTCAATGCACTGCTTATTTATCTGCAAGGAAAATCGCGGATTACTCTACATGAAATAGAAGACCGATTCGAAATAGGAAGAAGAACCGTTTTTAGGGACATTCGATCTCTAACTGAAGCTGGTGTGCCTATCGGAGGTAATGCTGGTGAAGGCTATTTCATTGTAGAGGGATATCACTTACCCCCAGTAGTATTCAATAGAGAAGAAGCTGGCGTTTTACTTATGGGTTCAAAATTCGTGGAAAGTGGAGCAGACACGGAAACAGTTCGAACCTTTCAGATGGCAATGGACAAGATAAAGGCGGTATTGAAATATTCAGATAAGAAATTTTTAGAAACCCTTGAAAAACGTATTTCAATCCGTCCAAGTCCTGTTCCAAGGGAATTTCCAAATTCTCATATCTCGGAAATACAGTTAGCTGTAGCCGCAAATAAGCTAATCTCTATGACCTATTATTCCCATTATTCTAATAAAACCACTCATAGATATGTAGAGCCATTGGGAATGGTATTCTATTCTGGCAGATGGCACCTAATAGCTTATTGTAGATTAAGGCAAGATCTACGAGACTTTCGTGCTGACAGAATCCAAAAAGTGGAAATTTTATCAGAAGTTATTGATCCTTCTAAACATCCGAACTATTTGAACTTTCTAAATGAAGCTCTTATGGGAACTGATGCGAAAGAAGCAATCATTTCTTGTTCAGTTATGGTAACAAGGTTCATGGATGACCAAAAACACTATATGGGGTTTATAGAAGAACAAAAACAAAAGGATGGTCGATTTCATATGAAATTCATTACGCCTCACTACGATTATCTTGCAAGATGGCTTATGATGTTTGGAGATGAGGTAGAAATTCTAAGTCCACCTGAATTTCAGCAGATAGCTAATATGCTTGCAAGAGAGTTAGCAGAACATCATAGTCGTGTGTCTGCTTAAAACAATACAATAATGCTGGCATTTAGACGGCACTGGCATAAAGTATTCAAAGTAAGATATTACTGGCATCCGACTAAAAAGCGCGAGATTCAGCTGATCTTGAAAAAGTACAATAATTAGTGTCTCTAAGAAAAAACTGTATCTTTTGAAAGAAAACGATGTTTTTAGCTCGTAGAGCGTGTTTTTTGAAGTTTCGATGCACAAATGGTCATTGAATCTATTTTTGAAATTTTAGTGAAAACGCAATGAATCACAGTTTTACCTTCAATTCGTTCAAAATTCAGATGAATTTTAGAGGAATTGAAAAATAGATTCCAAAGTATAAAATAGATTCGATTCATTGTTTTGCTAAAAAACTAAGCTGCGGGTGTCAGTAAGCGTGTTTTTTGCCTTTTCTTAGAGACACTAATTAATGACGAGATAGCAAACCACCTCTCCAAATTTGATGATGTTTGAATCTCTCAATCTAACATCATGGCTAAAAATACTTACCTATCCAGACAACCCATCGTTTGTCAGCTACTTTCTTAACATCCCTAGATCTTTAGTAGAGGAAAGTGTAGCAGAACCTCAAAGTGATCGTTATTGCAAAACCATGGCGACTTTCAAGCAATGGGTCTTTTTTTATGGAGTAGTGATGCGATGTAAGTCATTGAATAATTTGTGTAAAAACCTCCTCCTATTTGAAGACAAGCTCACCTACTTGGCATCAAGGAACTTCTCTCAGTAAGTACTTTGAGCGATGCGAAAGTAACCCGTACCAGTGACGTTTTTGCCACTTTGTATGGGAAGCGCTATGAGTAGTACAAAACTACTCTCAAGCCTACCTTATGTCATACCGAAAAGTTAGATGCAGAGCACATCTTCTGCCTTGCCCTCCTCTACCATCATCTTGTTTGTGGATATTTTCAAAGGATTGGGTCACAACACCCTCCATGGTAAGAACTGAATAGTAACGAACAATACCAGAATTTTTTAGAGTAATTGTCTAATAGAATCCTTTACCGAACTTGATTTCAGATGTATATCGTCTATTTTCAATCACACGTATAGATTCTCGATAAACTATGTTAACAAATCAATTCGCCTAACATAATGAATCGATCGCACGCTATTTTCATTTTTCAAAAATTTATAAATAGCGTGCAAGAAAAAATTTATAAACAGTTATATGGAAAAATAACAAATATAAATCAGATATTGATCATTTAATCAAATTTCATCTAATCGAAAACATTAAAAGAATTTGAACGCCTCAAAGGAATTAGAATTAACTAGCATATTAGATAAATATATTGGCAGAGGCGCCTATAGTTTGTGCATGAAGCATCAAAATTAGATTTTCCGTTTGAGCTCAAAGTGTTTTCCTAGATAGACTTTGCGAACCTGTTCATCGTTTGCAAGTTCCTCTGCCGACCCCGCTTTCAAAAGCTTTCCTTCGAACATAAGATAAGCCCTGTCTGTGATAGAAAGGGTCTCATTAACGTTGTGATCAGTGATAAGAATACCAATATTTTTATTTTTAAGCTGAGCCACAATTGTTTGGATTTCTTCTACAGCTATAGGATCTACGCCAGCGAAGGGTTCATCTAGCAAAACAAACTTTGGATCTACCGCTAGGACTCTAGCAATTTCCGTTCTTCGCCGTTCACCTCCTGATAATACTTGTCCCATGTTTTTTCTTACGTGGGTTAAACTAAATTCTTCTAGCAGGCTCTCCATTTTCTCCTTTTGCTCTTTTTTAGATAGAGTTGTCATTTCTAATACAGAAAGAACATTATCTTCTACGCTCAGTTTTCTGAAAACTGAAGCTTCCTGAGCGAGATACCCTACTCCTTTTTGTGCGCGCCTGTACATTGGAAGATTGGTGACATCTTCATCATCTAGATAAATATGACCTTCATTAGGCTTTATCAAACCAACAATCATGTAAAATGAGGTTGTTTTACCTGCACCGTTAGGACCTAGCAATCCAACTATTTCTCCCTGATTGACCTTAACTGAGATGTTATTGACTACTTTTCTTTTCTTGTATTTTTTTATAAGGTGTTCTGCACGGAGTTCCATAGTAAGACTATCATGTTATGTATCAAATCGAATATCCCTTAAGTTTAATATCAGCGTGCGATTACCCAAATAATTATTCTCCTCTAGATGATAGACAATATGAAATGGCTCGCCCACTTTCAGATTCACTATTTTTTCAGCTAAACCGAAACCAATAAATTCATATAGTTTGGTGTTAAACTTTTCATGCAGAAACCCTTTTATATGTTTTTCCTTCATGATTATCGGCATGGTATCAATTATAACATTTTTTGTTCCAAAGAGAGGCGCTAAATTTTGAGGACCGAAAGGGGCCATTTGACTCATGATGTTGAAAGTTTTAAAATTGATATAAGAAAGTGGTATTTCTGTATCTATGTTAATTTTAGGTATCAGTTGCTCTGGCAAAATAGTCTCACCTACAACTGCCTCAAATCTTTCACTGAACTTTTCAACATTGTCAATAGGAAGTGTTAATCCAGCGGCATGTGTATGTCCTCCAAATTGTTCTAATAAATCTGAGCATTTCGCGATGGCTTCATAAACGTCAAACCCTTCTACAGACCTTGCGGATCCGGTTGCTTTACCATTAGATTCGGTCAAAATAATAGTGGGTCTGTAGTAATGCTCAATACATCGTGAAGCTACTATCCCAATGACACCTTTGTGCCAGTCTTGCTTGAACAAAACAGTAGATTTTCGTTCTTGAGCGAATTTTTCTATTAGCTCAAGTGCTTCAGATGTAATATTCTGATCAAATTCTCTCCTTTCATTATTGCGAGTGTTTAGATGAATCGCAAATTGATCAGATTTAGCTCCTTCATTGATCAATAATTTAACAGACTCTTTTGCATGTGACAACCTTCCAGCTGCATTTATTCTTGGACTAATAGAAAAAACCACATCTGACACTTTTAATGCATTTTTCTTCCCACTTACATAAATCAATGATTTCAGTCCTGCTGATGGGTCTTCATTTAGCTTTTTCAATCCATAATAGGCAAGAATTCTGTTTTCGTCAACAATCGGTACAATGTCACTTGCGATACTAACTGCTACCAAGTCCAAATACTTAAATATTTTTTTCTTGTCAAGGGTATTCTGTTGACAAAAGCCTTGTAAAAGCTTGAATCCTACCCCACAACCGGACAATTCCTTAAATGGATAAGTACAGTCTTGCCTTTTAGGGTCCAACACTGCGAGAGCTTCTGGCAGCTCTTGTCCGGGAAGGTGGTGATCACAAATGATAAGATCGACATTTTTATGAACTGCCTGTTTTGCCCTATCTATCGCTCTAATACCACAATCTAATGCAATGATCAGTGAATAATCATTTTTTATTGCATAGTTGATTCCTTTTTTTGAGATGCCATAACCTTCCGTATATCGATCCGGGATATAGTAACTAAGGTTGCTTGAAAATTCACTTAAGAATAAATACATCAGACTTACTGAAGTGGTGCCATCTACATCGTAATCTCCATAGATAAGAATTTTCTCATTCCTAAAAACTGCGTCTGTAAGTCTGTTGACCGCCTTATCCATATCTTTCATATAAAAGGGATCATAAAGACGGTCAAGTGAGGGACGAAAAAAATCTTTTGCTTCATCAAATGAACTAATCCCTCGTTGTAAAAGAATTTTAGCCAAATATTGATTAATGTTTATAGCCTTGCTTAATTCTTTTACCTTCTTCCTGTCTTGATTTGCTTTTAGAAACCATTTTTTTTTCACGAGATGAAGTTATCAAATCACATAGTTAATATTATCAGAAATAGATCAACGTACTGTTTTGACTGATCTAAGGGCGTTGAATGAGCACTTTTTCCAATAGAAAACATGAAATTGTATATTTCTGCTTGAATGGGCATAAAAGGTTGCTCTATTTCCTATCACAAGGTGCTTCACCAGTTAAAGGCTATGATAACCAATACATTACCATTTGTCAATATTCTGGAAGATTCAAAATCTGGTAAGCCCGATGAAGGATTAAGAAAAGTCAATTGTAATGCTGTAGCTAGTTTAGAAAAATAATCTAAAGTAAAATAATAGAATCTTTTGCAAAACCCGCCTTTTGGCCCAACTCTTCGTTACTCAAAGTTTCAAAATCCTTATTTGCGACCGGTAAACTACGTTTTCAAAATTCCAAAATCCTCGATTTGAACCAAAAATCCAATTTTGCACAGGATTCTAATACTAGAAAAGCTCAAAACGGTTCTTTTCAATCATTTAAGCCATTTAGAATCACTCCAAAAGCTCAAAAATTGTTTGTTTCGTTAATTATCCAGACTGTGCCATTTTAAGGTTAAGGTCATGTTTACTCAATTTTATAACAAGTATATTTCTCTGAAAAGATCCGTTTAGATTGCGGGTTCTGTTCTAACAGGTCCAAATTTTCAATAAAATTAGAAAACCAAGGGAACGAATAATACTTTCGTAAGTTTAATTTATTCTTAAATATGTCTAAAAAAGCCCAAAAACCCTTACCAGACCGGAATAGATTCTTATTGAAAAACCTTTTGAGAGGGTTTCTATGGCTGGCGGTGATAATCGCAGGTTATCTTTATCTAAGAAAAAACTATGATTTCACCTTGGAAACCGTACTTGGTTCTTTTTATAATAAACCTACCGTTATCTATTTCATCTTTCTCGCTTCAGAGGTAATCTTCGGTATCATCCCTCCAGAGTTTTTTATGATTTGGTCTTTGCGAAGTGAAATACTGGGAAATTACATCAATAACATCATTGCGCTATCTTGCATTTCTTATATAGCAGGAATCATAGGTTTTGGGATTGGGACGTATCTGAAAAACACCCAATTTTACAAACAGATGAAGAAACGTGTTTTTGGAAAATTTGAAAAACATTTAAATGATTATGGCGGTTTTTTAGTCGCTGTAGCAGCTTTAACTCCACTTCCTTTTTCAGGAATAGCAATGCTAGTAGGTTCAGTTCATTATGCATTTAAAAAGTATCTTTGGTTTTCACTATTTCGGTTTTTACGTTTTGTGGTTTATGGCGCAGTAATCTGGGAAGCTCATATTTTATGAAAAAGAAAAAAGGTGTATTATTAGTCAATTTAGGAACTCCTGACTCCACTAAAACCTCAGACGTTAGAAAGTATCTAAGAGAGTTTTTGATGGATAAGCGCGTGGTGGATATTCCCACATTCCCTAGATGGCTACTTGTTAATGGCATTATCGCTCCTTTTCGTGCTCCAAAATCTGCTAATGAATATCGAAAACTCTTTGACGAGAGAGGTTCCCCTCTAAAATATTACACAGAAGATATCACCCATTTACTTCAGAAAAAGCTAAATGAAGATTATGTGGTAAAATTTGCTATGAGGTATCAAAGTCCCTCATTAAAATCGGTACTTGAGGAATTTAAAGAACGTGTTGCCAGCATACATGTAATCCCTTTATTTCCTCAATATGCTTCTGCCACCTCCGGTTCAGTGATAGATAAAGTGATGGAAATCACAAAAAAATGGCAAGTAATCCCAGAGATTAAATTCACGTCCCAATTTTTGGAAGAAGAACTTTTCATCGATACCGTTGTAGATCAAGGAAGAAAACTATTAGAGGTTGGAGATTATGATCATTTCATATTTAGTTATCATGGATTACCGGAAAGACAAATAAGGAAAGCCTCATATAGAAATTATTGTCAACTTGGGAAATGCTGTGGTTTTTTGAATGAACAAAACCGCTTTTGCTATCGAGCTCAGTGTTTCGAAACAACTCGCTTAGTTGTAGAGAAGCTTGAAATAAATAAAGAAGATTACACGGTCTGTTTTCAATCCAGGCTTGGTAAGGATCCATGGGTAAAGCCTTATACCGAAGATGTTTTGAAAGAATTAGCAGATAAAGGAATTAAAAAAGTATTGGCTTTCTCACCTGCGTTCGTATCCGATTGTTTGGAAACAACCATTGAAGTTGGTCAAGAATATCAGGAAAACTTTTTAGAGGAAGGCGGAGAAAAATGGGATTTAGTTCCGAGTTTGAATAATGAAGATAAGTGGGTTGAATGCTTGAAAACGCTTGTTTCAAATAATTAATAGTCACCTATACTTTTTAAAGACATACTCAATAGCCAATAATAGTTATTGAAAATTAGTGGTATTGATCTTTGAAGAATTGAGTGTTTTTCAAGAGTGTTTACATCCAAATTTATCCCTATAGTTAGTGAACGTATAATAAATATATCTATTCTTCTTCCTCGAGTTTCACTTCAAAATCAAATTTTGCAACACCAGACTGTGTCCGCATTTTATTCCAATGAACAACAACAATAAGCGAACAAATGATAATGATGACGCTAAGTGAAAAAAGAAGGCCTCCGTCTCCGTTCACATTAATTCCCAATCTAGTAAAATGAAGAAAATTAGCTGCGCTTATGATGCTTAAGGTGATAATCGCTCCTATGATATACCATCCAGATAAGAGTAGAAATATCGCTATGGTTTCTACAATGGCGATAAAATAGCGACCCCAAGGTTCCCATCCCATCTGAGTAAAGATCCAGACACTTTCCTCATGACCTAAATATTTAAATGGAAGTGTCTGACCGATGATAATTACAATAAATAGCCTGGGGATAACATGAATTAAATCTTTAGCTGAAAGAGTTTGTCCAAGTATTCTCATCTCTTGCTATTTGAGGTTGAAGTAAACTAGCCAGTCTATCTACAGTATAATCTACTTCTTCAAATGTATTCTTTTTACTAAAAGAAAAACGGAGAGCACCTTTGCTTTGGTCTCTCTTTAGCTCCGCTAAGACATGTGACCCTACACTTGAACCACTAGAACAAGCACTACCACCTGAAACTGAGATACCTTCAATATCTAAATTGAAAAGAAGCATTTCGTTATCTTCAGAAGAGGGTATACATGCATTAAGCACAGTATACAAGCTTTTGTCTAACTGATCTGATACTCCATTAAAAGCCACTCCATCCACTTTTTGCTGAAGCTTTTTGATCATTCTTATTTTCAAACCTTCAATATGTTGTTTATGATCTTCCATCCCTGCATAGGCTATTTCCAATGCTTTGGCCAATCCTACAATACC
>JBCCLN010000079.1:0-15697 GCA_039026865.1 Bacteroidota bacterium
GTTATTTTTTTCTAACCCGGAGAAAAGCCATGGGTTGGCATAAAGTTTTTGGAGCTGGGGAATTCTACCAGCAGGAGGGGAGATGTTGGAACACTCTTTTGGCATTTTTGGATTTTTGCGGTGGTTGGAGGGAATGGTAAATGGGTGTGGAAGTTTGGGGCGCTAAGACTGACTTATTCTATTTGATGCATCTCGAAAAATACACAAAGTTGGATACACGACACCCATTATTATTCTCAAATGAAGTGCTATTGATCATCTCAATTTACTTTCACTCTTGTTCCGCCAAAGTTCCAGGTTAACGAGAAAAACCAACTGTTTTCTCGTACTTGATTGACGAGCTGATCATCTGAAACACTCCCAAGTATTTCGTTATCAACAAAAACTGTTTCAGGAGTATTCTTATCTGAATCTTCAAGGTATTGGGTTCTTAACCTGTCAACTTTGCCGAAAGTAAAGCCACCTGACAACACAAATCTCTGCTTTCTTCCAACCAACAGACTTCCTCCAACCATGGTCTGCGAAATAAAATCTTCTCCTACTGAAGCACCCAGAGTAACGCTGACATTAAAGCTTCTGCTCAAGCGTGGATAAAAATGTGCGAATACGCCTACTGCATAGTTCGTCTTATTCCCACTCTCCTGTCTTACGAGGTTGCTATAGGTTGCCACGGTATCTGCATCTGCCCCCGTTCCCGTAACTTCCACAGAGTCAGAATTAATCTTTGAATATGAAAAATCTGTTAGGCCCGAGAATACGATGCCGGAACTGAAATCAATCTTTAAACCACCGATGATTGGATAAGTTCCTTTCCATTCTTTTTCATCACTTGATGAGGTATTTTTGAAGGTGGAAGTGAGTTCCATTTCATCAGCATTTTCTATTTGGATGGCTTCTGGTCGATCGATGGTTGTTGTGTTCAGTTTTTTGATCAATTCTCCGATTTCTATTACCATTTTCTTGTCTTTATTCTCTAATTCAAATTCCTTCATAAAATTCATGAAGGATATCTGTGTTACTGATCCCAAACCCTGAAAGCATGACTGAATTCGTATCTTTATCTCTTCCAAGGATCGTTCTCTTACTGTCTTGGTGGGAAAATGAGTTTTTACAGCTTCATAATACTCCTTTAAATCAGCACTAAGTATCTGAAGTGTATTACTTGACCCAGCGGTTAATTCCGGTTTTTTTTCTTCGTCCTCGGCTGGTTCTTCCTCATCTTTCTTTTCTGCTTCCACATCCGAACCTAGACCTATTGCCTTCAGAAAGTTGGCCTCATCATCTTGATGGTAATTGTAGAATCCATATTGAACATCAAAACTGTCATATGAAGGATAATAATTTCCTATGACCACAGTCATATCCCGGCCGCTGATCAGTAATTTCGTAGCTTGTTTGGTTCCTGCTTTGTTAATTTTAGATAATGAGGGTTTGGGGTCCGTTTCGCTGAACTCAAGAAGGAAGCTCTTCTTCTTAAATGGAGAAGACTTGATCGAAGATAAGGTTTCATCGGATACAAATTGCTTTCTTAATACCTCAGAGCAGATTTTTCGAGTAGACTTCTTAGTGCAATTTGCATTGTTTGATAGAAAAAAGGACCCATAGGCTTCAATACCATCATCAAATAAAAAGGAATAATTAATTTCTAACTTGTCATAGTCACTGTAATCTGCATCGGGCTTCAACTCAATATCACCAGCCTTTATTTGAAATTCACCATCTTCTACAGAATCCGACAGTCGAATTTTCAGTTTCCTCATGTCTACGGGAAAGCAGGTCTCCATCACCTTTCCGACTTTAATCTCATCGCTAATATCATTACCTTCCTTATTAAGTAGTTGGAAGATTACTTCAGTTTCAAGTTTGTCTACAATTAACAGGCTTCGTTCTTTTTCT
Source organism: Bacteroidota bacterium (assembly GCA_039026865.1). Taxonomy (GTDB): domain Bacteria; phylum Bacteroidota; class Bacteroidia; order Cytophagales; family Cyclobacteriaceae; genus Ekhidna. The sequence goes on from JBCCLN010000079.1 coordinate 1,897, forward strand.
TGAGGGAATGTCGAATATCCGATTATCAGCAGTGGAATTAATGAAAAAATTTTCTTGATTATCATGGTGTTAGGTTTTATTTCAGTTGGAATGATTTGTTTTTATGGAGTTCAAATAAGTTCCAGGCGTAAGAATATTTACCCGGTATTCTGGCGAAAATGACTCCAATTGGATATCCATTATTATCAATTACAAGACCTCCGGAATCACCCTTTTGTTGTATATGCGTACCTGCCAAAGATTTTAATCGCATGACCCGAAACAACTTGTTATCATCTGGTAAAGGGAATTCATCCGAATCGAATACTATATCAATTTTACCCTTGACTATAGGATGCTGACCATCGATTGCGTTTACACGACTGTATATGCTTACACCTATCCCCTTGTCGTGGCTGGTTAATTTTCTTGGTGTGTTTTTGAAGTTAGTAAAATGGGTCTTAACTGAAGCAAAATTTAAAGTCAGGTTTTTGTCTATTTCGATTATAGCAAACTCATATAAAGCATTTCTCCCAGCTTCAATTATTTTACCAAGAGGCTTTTTTTTGGTAGCGTCTAAATAGCAAACTGTTGGAATATCGCTATTTGGGTCGAATTGGTTCCAGTTAGCCATTGGATGTTTAACAACATGATAGCATGTCAGGAGACAATCTTTTTTATAGTATTTTATAGGCCATGCTATTTGGCCTCCATCTTTTTTCACCATGTTCGATCTGTGACAGCCAAAAATGTCTGAATCGGGGTTTGGGTCGGATGTTAATTCAACTTTTCTAAGTTTTGAACAATCTTCAACGCGGTAAGGAATTCTTTTTGGCTTGCCGTCAATGTTGATAGTTGTAATTTTGTCTAGGGTAAGATTATTAATATCCTCTTTGGTTTTGATAATTAAGTAGTCAGTACCGTCAATTGAATCTATACCATACCCGCGAATCCCCGGAGCTGAGGCGTATTTTGAACAAATTGACTCATACGCAATCTCGAATTCTATGGAATCAACAAATTTGACAACCTCATCGGCACTGCCCAAATTCACGAGTTCATCGCGTTTAGTTAGTCCCTCCTTGGCCTTTTTGATGTAGTATAATCGATCAAGTAGGTCATGAAAGAATTTAGAACCAAAACTTAAAAAAAATCCGGTAAATAATAACCCAACCAACTGTCTGGCATTAAAATGCAAAGCTGTGTTGAACCTATAATCTATGACGACCTTCTGGATGTCAAACTCCAATTCATCCACTTCAAGCAAAGATTGAATGGGTACATCAAGTAGAAATGCCAACAGAAATCCAAGCAGTAGGCTTAGTGCCGTCAGTTCCTTGATTTGACTAGCATTTTTCCACTTATTTGATTCCTTCTTTGCAGTATGTTTGAATGCATTAACCCAATAAAAGAACCGTAGTATTTTGTGGTTCTTAATGAACTTTAAGAATTGCAAAACTTTATGTCGCTCCCATACCCATGGGGGATCATGAATTCTATATCTGCCTTCCACGAATGCGATTAAACTTGCTGATGCTACCAACAGCGCGAGCAAGAAAATCAGACAATAGGAAACAACCTGATCAGAACTGATTTGTTCGAAGTAGATTAAAGAATTGATGGCTACAAAAACAAAATACAATGCCAGGAATACCTGGGCCAGTTGAAGCTGTGCCGGATATTTTCTATAAAGTGTTCCGAATTTTTCAACAATGACACTTAAAATGAATAGGACACCAACTAAATAGATAATTTGATCTAAATCCACTATACTATACTTATAGCATTTATACCTACATAAAATGCATTTAACGTAGATGCAACTTCAGAACTTCTTTCTTTAAAAAAAATACCCAACCTTGGGTATTTTGTCTCTACCTGAGAGTAATGTCGAGCACACCAATAGGTATAGGTTTAGGACTGAGGGAAAGGAGAATGACAAATGTGTACGCTTTTTTAAGAGATTGCCACTTCAGATGACGATCCTTTCAGTACTGGATGGTATGTGCGGTCTAATATCACTTTGGGGAAAACTTTTTTCCTAACCCGGAGAAAAGCCGGGGGTCGGCATAAAGTTTTGGAGCAGAGGAATTATACCAGCAGGAGGGAAGGGCTGGAACACTCTTTTGGAATTTTTGGAGGGAATGGTAAATGGGTGTGGAAGCTTGGGCTGAAAAGACCAACTCAATCCATTTTGATTCACTTTAAAAAAACCGACCTTTATGTTTATGGTAATAAATAGTTTTATTCCAATCTAAAAATGCTCCAACAATCTCAGGTACGATGAATCTGTTGCCGATACTTTCTCGAAGACTTTAACCTTCTAATTTCCTGTTTTAGCTTCTCATTTTCTAGATTACCACTGACAGTCATTTCACGAGTAAGACCAATAATTATTAACACAGCCCCAATAAGTGTAAAAAATATAGCCGCCCCTAACCAAATCATACTATTTTCACTAAAAGCATAGTTTATCGCAAAAACATTAAATCCTAAGCTTACAATAAGTAATCCCCAAGCGATAAATAATAACTTAGATGTCCTTTTAATTATTTTTTCTACTATGGCCACACTTAACACGATAATCGCGCTATTTATAGTGACTAATGTATTAATGGATTTAATAAATAAATCTATATTGATAGCATCATTCCTTTTCAAGGCACTAATTAATAGGGCATAGGTGGCCGAGTCCATTTGAACAATAGGTTCTGCAATATCTTCGATCATAGTAGAATCATTAAATTCAATCGTTATCTTCAATTCATAAATTCATCAAAAAGCTTCCTAAGAGGATCTTGTTGATGTTCTTCTATGTGTTTTAAAACATCTTCTTTAGTTATGAAGAGGCCATTTTCTGGTTCTTTGGAAGTAAATTCATTAATAAATATGGTGAACACATCAATAGCCACTTGTATTTCTTCAATTGAAGGGTCTTTTTTGATGCAAAACGGCTTTTCTGCAAAGTCATTGGCAAATTGTTTTAACTCTCGGTATGCCTTATTTGTCAATTGAAATTTACCTTTATACCGATTATCGTTTAAAATAAATTTGAATTTCTTAGCCAAATCCCGAGATTGATTTATCTCCTCAGGTGTTAGATCTTCAGCACAAGAACCAAGAAACAATACACAGATTAAGAATATTATTGAACCAACTAATATTTTGCTTTCCATTTTTTTTGGAGATTAAAAAACAGTCAATAGTAAAACTTAATCAAGTTAAAAAAAGAAGCATAGTTTACATCAATCTGTGATAAGAAACTCATCTTGTTAGATTCTAGCACTTGTTCTAAAATCTTACATCAAGACAAACTATAAGGCTTCACGGTCATGCGCGTATTGGCCGCAATACGCAGAGTTTGTTAGAGAATGTCCTGCGTTATATTAAATCAGCTTTGATAAGAGCACCAAAAGAGTAGAGGGTGGAAATAAAGCTTTTTTTAAAGAAGGGAGTGGCAAATAAACCTCTACGTTCTACAGTGGCACGAATTATAGAGCCGCGAATTCATACATTAATCACTTAAAACAGACTTTTTTATCAAAATTATTTATTCATATACCTAAGTAAATCAATGTTCATCAGCATAGATTACTAACTAAATCTTAAATTAATAAAACTATTGAATTCTTTAACCCGTAGGAAATATCGAAAGGGTTATTGGTCTAATAGGTTTAAATAGATGGAATTTATGAAAAATTTAAAGGGACTTATTCCAGTCGGATTAGTCGTCTTACTTATGCTTGTCACAAGTCGAGTCGAAGCGAAAGATTACAGATTTTGCATGTGCACTGAAGGTGATTCAATTAAAAAGTCAGTTGCCTCGGCAGTATTAATAGTCACTTTTGATGGCATAGATTTGGGAAAAGGGGCTGCTAAAGGAATTGCAAAAAGTTACGCATTCAGAGAATTAAATGAAGGAGCTAAAAAAATAAACGTTAACTCTCAAGAAGAGGAAAATGGATATCATCAAATAGTTCCTAAAATTAAGAATTACGGTTCCTGCCAAATTATTCCAGAAACCAAATTCTACTCAATTAGGAATGAAGCGGTAGATGGTCATTTAGTTGCAAATGTTGCGAGTCTAAATCTTCAAGGAATTGTATTCGAGTCAATTCCAGCTGCAATTGATGCTTGGGTTGCTGATATAAAAGATTTTAAGCATCAACCGATTTATAGCCTAGCTAAGCCAATTGATGAGATGAAGAGATTTGGAAAAAAGGCAGAAAAATATACGCTAAGACCACTGGCTGATGAAGTGAAGGCTATTGATAAATATTCCTTACAACCTATTGCTGATGCTGGTCATAAGGTTGAGAAATATACCATTCGTCCTGTAGCAAGCGAGGTTAGAAGAACTCAGGATAAGATAGATAATGCCTACAAAAAAGGCAGGAAGAAGCTAAGGCAGGTCACAGGTATAAAATGGTAATACAAATGTTATGTTATGTTAAATAGCTTAAGAGCTTTTTGTGAGGTTGTTTTTTTCTAGCCCGGAGAAAAGCTGTGGGTGGCATAAAGTTTTTGGAGAGAAGGAATTACCAGCAAGAGGGGAGGCCTGGAACACCTACCTACCATAGTCAGGACCAACTCCACGGCTGGAACACTCTTTTGGTATTTTAGCTTGCGGGTTGGTGTGAATGGCAAATGGTGTAGATGAGGGTTGGATCAGATCATTTTATCTTAACTCTTCGCTTTAGTTCTCTAGCTTCAAATGTTTTTTCATTCTGATCGATGACTGCAGTTCCTGAAAAAAATTCATCATTATACCAACGATTATGTTTCGATAAGCTATCCATGGCAAATCTTAATGCTAATTGTCGGTTCATATTATAAACACCCTCTTCAAACATATCTAATGTAGGCATCCAGTCAAATATATACCGACATTGATCATAAGTTACGAGATCCATAAACATATCGGTTTCTTTGGCTTTATAAGTCCATCTGAGAGTGAAATCAACGTTGTAAAAGTATGGATATGTTAGTTGGCCAATTAGAATATCTTTAAGCTGGTGAAATAAAAAAACATCACAAAAAATATGTGTATTGCCTAATTTCCAGTCCTTTCTTATTCTATTCAACTTCTCACTTAATTTGTCTGTTGGTGTATTTTCAGACATGAGATAGTCAACAATTCTTAAATTTTGGACTAAAGATTCTTCATCATTTTTTAATGACAATTGATTATTGAATTTTGTCAAGAACTTGGTAAAGTCGTCATTCTGTATCCAGTAATGCTGCGTTAAACCCCATATTAACGGGTATGCATTAGGGAAGGTCATGCAGGATTCGTAATATTCTTCATCTAGCTTGATTTGACTTATATCCTTAAAAAACAGTTTAGCGAGATTAGGATTAAGGGCTAATTTTTGATACGGTACGATAACGCTTGGTAAGTCAAATAAAATCCGTGTAATGAATTGACTGTAAAAAGTGGATTGATTGCGCTTAGCAATTTTGAAAAACTGATCTGGCTCGATGCCGCATACTTCTGCCGATTCTAACCAACTACCTCCAAGATTTGAGTATTTCTCGGTAAATGGTTTGGGGTACAGATAATTTGCAGCAAGTAAATTCAAATTTTCGACCGTTCCTGAATTTCTAGGGTCAGTTTCACTTGGTAATGAAAAATTGGTGATTAAAACTCCTGGTGAGCTAAGTCTCTGGGAATTAAATATTTCTCGTATTACAGATATTGTTTTTGAACTTGCTATTGTACCGCAAAAATCGAGATATATTATATCGAACTTAGGGGGTAGTAATTTTAAGTATTGCTCAATTCTACCTCGATAAATTTTAATAAAAGGGAACTCAGAATTGAGAGCTGACATGGTGGCTTGATCATAAACCGTGTTGTCAGACTCAAACGCACAAACATTTTCTGGAAGAATACCATTTTCTACGAATACTTTTAGGTCATTCTCCGGATTAGGCCCGCTCAAATAAGCGACTTTGAGGTCTTTTGACTTTTTTATTCCAACAATGGAATTGTAAAAATCCTCCCATTTTTCGATATCATTGTCACTTAGATACTCGCTAATTTTCTTATCGTATTCAGATCCGTGCTTTGATAAATATCGCTTTATATCCCTGACTATCGTTTTTCGCGACACGGTGCATACATGTCGTTTATTTGTTAGTGCATCTACCGCTTTTTCAATTGTTGTTCTCCTAGCGATATTTTTCTGTGATTCAGTATATGCCATAACTTATGACAGTTAAAAGAATTATTCTTTAATACTGCGCATGGATACTAAGCTGGCCAAGAATTCTTTTCTAGACAGATCATCAACTCCTAAATCTTCATCAGAGGTTTCTGTTAATTTATCATATGTGGTTAAGACTTCTGTATAAAAACTTTCTATCAATTTGGAGTAATCATCTGATCTGAGGTGAATATTCAGATCTTCAAGATCTAAAATGAAAGTTCCTTTTTCGTAAACTATTTGAATCAGCCATTCTTCCAGTAAAATCAAATAATCTTTCCCAACTTCGATATTTTTAGTTGAATGAGAAAACTCTGCATAATCCAATGCTTTTCTCTCAATAATATCTGATTTTTTGGCTGGTTTTTGTGAGTCTTTGATATCCATGAAGAATTCTTGATATAATACCCTTTCCTCATTGGCATCTTCTCTAACTAGTTTAGGGACCAAAACATTATTGATAGGCTTTGATACTGGTTTATATTCTTTAATGGTTTCAGAATAATGACTATTGGTAATAGAAACTTTGTATGAACTCTTTTCTTTGAATGTTGAAATGAATCCTTTGTATATCAAGTTTCTTTCATTTTCATTATATTTTTCTGAAATGGCTTCAGCGACATCCAAGGATTGGTAGTCAATTAACAAAACTTCATCTTTATACTGATCAAATAGTTGTTTCCTCCAAGAATTTATCTCATGTGAATACTGGTTTTGCATAATGCTAGTGTCAGAGGAAATGCTTACTCCAAAACTTTTAAACCTTTGATCGACTACTAGAAGCTGAGTTTTTGAAATTATTTGACCTAATACTTTATTGTAGTCGTCTCCAAACTTATCTGACTCGAAAGCCTTGCGAAAATTTACATCAACGAAATTGGAGAATGAATTTGAAATGCTTTTGAGAAAATCGACAGCGTTTTTTACAAAAACAGCTTTTGAATGTGTCGGACTCTTAGCCTCAACTCTCAGATGTATTGCAGTACTGCGTAAATGATCTAAATAGCTATTATCTTCATATTCAACATTTCCGAGTAATACTGAATTAATTCTGTCAAGAAGTTCTCTTAATTCATATTCTAAATTTGAATCAGGCTTACCAGATAATGCTGTAAATATGAGGTATTCTGCTAGTTTTAATTCGTGACAATTATAGGCTAATGACGCTGCACTTCTAAATAAAATTGACCTCGTGGGTTCTGCGTCATGTTCATTTTTAAGCAGTTCAGCAGCTTTACTTTCAAGCTCCATTGCTTTTTTTGTAAAACTCAAGTAGGATGCATCATCTCCTTTAGATTTATGAATATAAGCTAAGCTTGCTAGCTCCATTGCTTCTATATGTAGTTTTTCCGACTCAGTCATTTTTTCACAAAACTGGATTTTGGAGCACTAAATTCAGTAACCGATACATAGGCAGGTAACCCTGAATTATCACTTGGTTTTGTCTGGTTAATCTTAGATTTTAATCTACCGTCTAAGGTATTAGTTCTTGATTCTTTAAATATACCTGAAACTTCAAGTCGAGCTCCTTTTAGGAAGTTCTTTTCATCATATTCTTTAGTACCTTTTTTATGGCATAAATAGTAATCTATTCCGGTACCTGTAGCACTTTGGTGAAGAATAGTATAATCTGTCAATTCAAAAACTAAAATAAAGGCCATGGCGTATCCCGCAAATTCAGAAATTACTTTTTCTTCCCGCCAACCAGCGTCACTAACTTCCTTTGTCCATCTTAAATTATAGGTCTGTTTGACAATTCCATCAATTGTTATTGCAACCCCATCGACATGCCCATTTTTGACGAGTGCAGCTATACACCCTTCACTATAAAAGTCACATATCACTTTAGATATATTTGGGTGCTTGGAGTTTAAATCCTCTATATATAAGTCAGTTACCATAAACGCTTCCGCCTTAATTTAAATAGTTGACACCAATAATTCTCTGATATCCACTTCCAAAATTTCCGCCATACGCCTCAAATCTTTCAAGTGAGGCTGAGACTTATTATTACAAATGGCCGTCATAGCAGTGGTGCTAATTCCCATCTTCTCTGCTAACCATTTCTGTGATTTCCCCTGAATGACGAGTACTTCTTTTACTCTGTTGATTCGATCTTCCATAACGCTATAGTACCCGAAAATAGGTATTAAGATGATCAAAACGTAAGTTTGACTTAGATATTCATAAGCTCCACTTACGTTTATATCAGAAATAATTTAACTTTTGCTTGACTTTATAAAAGCTGAACTTATTTTTGTGTAAGAATAACTTGCATAAACAAATTTACTATGTCTAAACCCGCACCCAAAAAACAGTCAAATAGACGACCGGAGATCCGAAGTTTGAAAATCCAACCTAAAAGAAGGGTTAACAAGTACAGTGAAATAGATGTGCCGGAAATCAAACTCTGTGGTAGTTGGTTGGAGAAATTAGGCTTTGTTTATGGTCAAAGAGTACTCATCACAACAATGGATCGACTGTTAGTTATTCGGTTAGAGGAAGAATAGAATGTTAGGTCTCAAACTTTTTATTTTAGCGTAAGAACTTAACAGCATGTCTGACCTAAGGAAACAAGTAGAACAATTTGTTAAGCAGGAACTAATGAAAGCTGGATTAGAGGTTTTTGCTAGCGAAAGTGAGAGCCTGCCTTCGCGAAGCTACGGACAGGTAAATAGGGGAGTTGACTTCATCGTAAAGACTCCCTCTGGGAAATACCACGAACTCTTTTTACAACCTATCAATTTGGACTTTACCAGAAGTGTCAAAATACCGAAAGGTGATTTAGGTGAACCAAAAGACAATAAGCGAAAGTCAACAGAACTTGCCACATTAGCTAAGAACTTTGAGTTAAGTGTTTCAAACTTTAATGAGGTTTCTAAGGCTTATACCCTGCAATTGGCAATATCGAAAGAACATATCTCAGCTCAGGATATTAAAGATTTAAAACCTAAGATAAAGGCAGTTGTAGAGGCAATAAAAAAATTTGAAAAGGACAACGTTGGATATAGATCTATTGCTGATATCTTTTGGGAGAAAAAGGCAAAAAAAATTAGAAAGGCATGTCCAGAATCCACGCCATCGAAATCTATTTAGACTACAGAGCGTCATTCATCATTCCTATTACAAAATCAAAACATTGACAAGATGCTATCATTGGCAAATACCTGTGTATGAAAATATCATTTGAAGATTGGATAGACAAGAAGCCGTTCAGTGAAAACGTTAAGGCATTGTTCAAAGAGGCAGTTATTTGTTATAGAAACAATACCTATCGCGCTTCTTTATTATTTAGCTATTTAGCCTTTCTAACAATTATTAAAGAGGTAATCATTAAATCGGCAGCACCCACAGGAATAAATGAAAGTCGGTGGAGCTCCATAATACGAAAATTGCAAAATGAAAAGGAGTGGGAGGCAACTGTTTTTGAAGAAATAATTAATAGTTCAAATCCGATTTTCAATATGAATGAAGATCTAAGACAACAGGTAAAATATTGGAAAGACAGACGGAACGATTGTGCTCATTTTAAACCAAACGAAATTGCTTCACATCATACGGAATCTTTTTGGAGCTTTGTTAGAAGTAACTTGTCAAAAATTACTGTAGAAGGCGGAAAGGAAAGTTTATTAAATAAATTCGAGATACATTTTGACCCGACTTTTACACCTCCAAATGCAAATTTTGATTCCTTAATTACAGAAATTGATGATGCCGTTGATTCTATAGACTTAAATAATTTCTGGGATGAGTTAATTCAAAGGGTCGATAATTTTGGTATTATTTTTTATCACTATTCTACAATAAACAACGTGCTGAATAAAGTTTTAGAATTATGTTCTGATTCTACCAAAGAAAATCTGGTCAATTATTTAAAGGGCAAAAATAAAGACTTGGTTACAGTAGCTTTATTTCCGGATAAAATCCACTATTTCAATTACAGCCCAACTGATATTAGAGAAATATGGAGAACCAGGATATGGCAGCATGATCAGACTGCGTTTACAGTTTATGGAACTCTACTTAGAAATAATCTGATACCTAAAAACCAAATTACTGAGGCACATCAATATATAATTGACCATGGCAAAGAAAGGAGGCCGGATGATGAAGCAACTCATTATGCTTTAGCTGGCTCAGGTTTTGGAGATATACTGTTTAAGATAATAAAAGATAACAGGTTAGAGGACTGGTATAACTGGGTACAACCTAGGGCTGATATGCTTGCATACTATTTTGAAAAATATCCATTGAGGGATGAGTCTGTAGAGATAATTTGTGAGATGTACACCAGATCAAGATATTCTCACTGGCTGGGGGAAAGACTAGAAAGATTATTTGTAGATCAAGCGGGAATCAAGACCGAGTTTCATAGAATTGCTAATGACCAAGGATTAGAAATACCTGTAAGGCTGCAATAATAATCATCGTGGTGATCATTCAACTCTTTGTTAACTAGATATTTGCCTGCATCGAAATGCCAGTCAAATTTCCTGGTGTTACAACGATGTGGTAAAGAAGTACTTTCTCAATAGGTCAGGGTAGTTTCTAACTTTTGCACATAAATTTTCCCAACCAATGTATTGTACAGAAAAAGAGACTTGTAGGTCATTCTTCAAACCCTCTATGTATTCATTTAAATCAACGTTATCCTCATAAGTAGAGGCAAAAATTAAATGATCAATTCTGATATTTTTTAGATCTTTAGATTTGATTAGATCTGACTTAAAGTCCTTTTTTAGTTCGCTCTTGACGTTTGCTCTCGATTTACTTTTTAGCTTACATTGAAGAGCGACTTTAGATCTAGTAGATATAATATCAATACCTTTTTGGCTATTTCCCTTTTTTCCAAAACGTTCATAGAGGTGATCTGGGTAAAGCTTATTATATAAATCGCAAACAAAATCTTCAAACGTATCTTCATTAGCAATTGCAGGCAATTGCAGCTTTGGAGTATAAGGAGATTGTTCAAACTGGATGATTGCTTCAATTTCTTCAAAGTACTCCTTTTCATTAAACAACCATTGTCTTAATATATCTATGTATTTAAGTTCTTCATCCATAAACTTGTTGGTAAGCTGTACCTGTTTGGTTTTATGGATAGCGTTAACCAATTCAATAAGATGCTTTTTTGAATCGTTTAGGACTCCACTCTCAACTAGCTCGGTAGAATCCACTTGTTCTAAAAGTTTTTTGGTGATGCTCACCAAAAATTCAATCAGGTCTGATTGCGTAGAAAGTTTGACTTTTGAGACACCGCTATATCTATTGGTTCTAGGTGCGCCCTTAAGTATTGGTATATTCTTTTGATAAATAGGCTTAAGATTTTTAAAATAACTTGTAGAAAATGGAAATACCTTCAACCAGTTCTTATATGTATTTATAAGGGCGTTTAAGTTAACCTCTACCGTTCCCTTCGGCTTCTGATAATCCTCGATGTATTCCGCTATTCGTTTGACTTTATCAGGTGGTAGTTTATATGTGTCTGAAGCAAGATTTTTTAACCAGTTAAGAAGGTGTTGTAAATATCCATTTAGGCCAACTGGTGACCCATATCCCGTTGGTAGTTGACCAAAACTTGCAATATTATGCTCTATGTAATCCGTGATATCTTCATACCAGTCTACATTCTTGATTTTCTCGTTTATCAGGTATTCAGTATAAGAAAGCTGAGACTCTACCTTACGTATGACACCATTGTAATCGCTCTTATTGAACCAATGAGCTTCTAAAAGCTTTTTATGATGAGCACAACATTTAGGGAATTTCTCATACCATGAATTAATATCTTGGTGAACACATTTATGGTATTGACAACATTGTGGAAAATGAGCTGGAAATTCATGTCCTTCTGGCTTCACAATATCGAAATAGGTCAATTCAAAAGTATCTGCGCTTACCTCAGATAAATTCAGATTACCTCTATCAGTATTACCAAAGGCTCTAGCCCAAGCTTTGGGTTCAATTATTTTAATATTTTTATAAAAGTTCACCTATTTACGTGATTAGATCCTTATGATACATAATTTTAAGCTGATGGCAAAGTAACATTCTCAATTCAGCGGGGATTCAATTATATTAACAGAAGCAGGAACTGGGATTAGGTTTACCCCGCCATCAATATTTTTCTAGCATTTCAATTCTTGTGTAAAGTATTTGAACGCATTGAGAATATGAATAATTGGTCTCAACTCCGTCCAATATCCAAGCTAGATCAGCTTGCAGAAACCATTGTGAAAACTGCTTTCTTACTCTCTGAAAATCATCATGTTATACAGAGTTATTTCAATCATAAAGGAGCGCATTTTAAGGTAATCAATCGGGTACCTATCTCAGCTAAAGCTTCGAAAGGCGAGGGGGTAGGTAAGGAGTTTGATGTACTATGCCGCCAAATCAATATTGAGAAAACGAACTATGCTTTTGTCTCAAAATCTGATCTGGAGAAAGGTTTGAGAGATGATCTTTGGATTGGTTTGGTGATTTTTATAGATGGTGATAAGCCTACGAAATACTTGTTTCCATCCACAGTTTGGAATGAGCCAAACAAGCTGTTTACAGACACAGCCGTCAAACACCCTGAATATGGAATTAGCATAAATGGAGAAACCATTCACACATTAAATGAGGAATTTGCGTTTCAGAAGCAAATCAAGAAAATATAGAGATATGGCCAAAAAAAGTCCCTATTCATAAGGGACTATAGAAACACCAAACTCAAAATAAGCGATACGGATATAGTATACAAACAACCATTTCTTCCTCCATATACGAACGCCAAAGGATGGCTTAGGAAACCTTACGATATAAGCCCAACCCCTATGAAACAAGCAGTGAAAACGCCTATGTACTAACAACTGATACTCTTCCATAATTATAAAGTTTAAAAGCCCCCTAAAACGGGAGCTCTGAAATGGAAAACTCTAACCACAAGACACGACAGTAAAAATCTAAGAACCCACAGGAGCGAGTACAACGAACACTAAAAGCACTACGTGAATGCCACACGCCAAGCCACCAAAGACCAAGAAACCGATAACGAAACAAATACCTGTACATAATAAATAACATAAGAGTGAACCCCCGGTAACCGCACCAGGGAAAGCCGAATCATCCGGTTGGACTGAGGCAAATGCAAGGGACCAAGCCGGTTTACGGTGAGTTGGCAGGAGGGAGGCTAAAAAGGCTTGGATTCACTTTAACCTTGCATTTCCCGAACCAACAACCGGAAATTTGCTATTCACTGTGAGGAATAACTACCAATAGAGGTATTTTTGGAAAGAGAAAACAGACAATGGAGTTACCAGAAGAATTCATCCGTTATTCACCCGTTGAAGTCGAAAAACGACTTTCTGAACGTATGGGATTACCATGGTTTGATGGTATGCAGGATTGGGACTTAATCTCTTCAGATAGTGGTAGAATTGAGGAGTTTCTTAAGATTTATAAGACCGATAATCTAAATGAAAAATTCGCGATAATTCTTATCCTTCAGGTTGGTTTACGACCTGTGTAACTGGGACGGAAGCTGGACTTCGTGGACTTGGAGGACGACCCGGTAATGGATCAGGTGGACCTAATCCGTCGATAGCTCTTCCCAGTATACGCTTCGTAAA
>JBCCLN010000080.1:0-15673 GCA_039026865.1 Bacteroidota bacterium
ATAAATAAAATACACACACTGAACATTAAAATGTCTAGTTCAGGAAAAATATAGTTAGCAGAAAACTATTGAAGAAAGCTTTGGTATAGTTTACATAAAGCAACAAAAAAAGGATGTTAAACAATTTTAAGAAGATCATGTATAAGACTTAAACAGCAAGACATACCAAGGATTAAATTCTTGTAAATGCCTGGTAATAATGAGTTACAAAAATCTCTTACATGCAACAGATACGATTCCTGGGCATATCTATCATTAAAATTTTTTGATTTGTCTAAATTATGGCAGGTAGAAAGTTAGTCATGGGAGATATACATGGAAACCTAGACGCATTTAATCAATGTATGGAGAGATCTAGTTTTGATAAAAAAGTAGATACACTTATACAGTTAGGTGATGTTTCGAACAGACACTCCCAAACTGCTGAGGTGGTAGAAGAATTACTAACTATTCCTTTGCTTATCGCACTTAGGGGTAATCATGATTCGATGACGCAAGAATGGTTACTAAAAGGGATTAAAGATGTTGCTTGGCTTGAGAACGGTGGATTCAATACGGTCATATCTTATCAGCGAAACAATGGGGTTATTGATAAAGAAAAACATCGTCGTTTTTTTTCTGAAATTCAACGAGACTTTTATGTTGATTCTGATGGCAGAGTCTTTGTGCATGGAGGATTTACAAACCCAGAGGGCCCTGCGTATGAAATAGATTCTGCAGTTTGTTATTGGGATAGAAATTTGTGGAGAAATGCCTTACAGGAAGAGGATAAAATGAAGAAACCTGATTTACTGGCTAACTTTAATGAAATTTATATTGGCCATACTCCAACGTTAAACTGGGGTAAAAGTACTCCTATGAAAGCTTTCAATATATGGAATTTGGATACCGGAGCCGGTACAACGGGAAAATTGACTATTATGGATATAGAAACTAAAGAGTTTTGGCAGTCAGACTAGTGTGAAGATTTGTTATTTATCGAACTATTTTTTGTTCTATCATAAGTCCATTCAAAAGGCTTAGCTCTTTCTTTGTTGTAAGTGTCCACGTATTGGATGATTTGTTTGGCCAGTTGTTCTTTATTGTGCCATACCGCGCCTTTTAGTACGTCTCTTGACAAAATATTGAACCAAATTTCGATTTGGTTTAACCCGAAAAATTCGGGTGTTATTCGTTACTATTCAGCCATTTGTATTTTAAGAAAATAAGCTGGAGCATATTGCCAATTATGATACCCTTATCAAAGGCATGATGAGGGTAATACCTAGTGTTTTCTAAGAAAACTGTATTTTTTGAAAGAAAACGGTGTTTCTAGCTCATAGCGGGTGTTTTTTTGGATTTCGATGTACAAATAGATCGTTGAATCTATTTTTGATATTAATGAAAACACAATAAAACCACAGATTTACCTTCAATTCGTTCAAAACTCAGATGAATTTTTGAAAAATTGAGAAATTGATTCCAAGGTATAAAGTAGATTCAATCCATTCTTTTGCTAAAAGACTACATTTTAGGTGTTAGGGGAGTGTTTTTTGCCTTTTCTTAGAGACACTACTTAGTGATTTTAGGAAAGGGAAGGAGTACAGCTACCAAACATCTATGACACTATCGCGTTTCTGAATGAGGAGCTGTTTAACAAAGATCAATGAGGTATTGAAGCCCTTATGAGTACCTTCAACTGCGAAATTCTTTAAAATTCATACTCTCAATCGCATGTCAAGTAGATTTAAAATCTATAGATTCAGAACTCTTGACCTGACCCCCAAAATGAGGTAATAGATGAAGATCGTTTGTAAATTCTCTTTGTCGCAATACTGTATCATTTTAAATTCAAAAACATCTTTTATCATTTAAAAAAAGATTTTCTGTCGATCATTATGGTGTGTTTGCGACAGAAAAATTTACGTCGAGTCAGGGGTTCTGTAGATTGTTTCATCCAAGCTTAAGGAAGTTTCAAGGGTATATACACTTCTTTTATCGAATTAAAAAACGAAATAAAAAAATCGATTGGGGGTAATGAAATTTTTTCGTTACTGTATAGTAGATTATTAATTAGTCAGAAAACGACATTTATGAGTATTATTAGATTTATTTTATCTGTTTTGACTTTGGTGGTATTGTTGATCATATTAAGCTGAAATTTATATCCATACCGCCAAAAAGGTTAAAAGCCTTTTGGATAAAAAAATCGATTTGATCAACCTTAGTTTTTCAATTTTTGTAATTCTTAAAACCCAGTTAACACATCTCGGAAAAGTTGATCAGTTGATGACATAGAATCGACAAACTCCTTTTTACACTAAAGTACGTACTATCTCTCTTTTCTAGGTAGTCACATGATAGAAGTATGCTGATTCGATTCAAGAAATATAACTCAAAGTCTAAGTATATCTGAGTGCACTCGGAAGGATTCGAACCCTCAACCCCCAGAGCCGAAATCTGGTATTCTATCCAGTTGAACTACGAGTGCATTAAATGAACTATAAATATAAATTATAGCGTGATTTTATTGATACTGCTAGCCGATATTACTTGCTGCTTGCCAGCCGAATCAATGCCTGAGATTTCTACAAGGTTCAATTCAACATCATGCTTAGCGTTCGATTTTTCTACTAAAATAACCTGCCACTTCTGAATTCCTTTCTTCCTTTCAGCTAAATTCTTAAAATTGATACGTTTTAATTTTGATAACTCGATTGTTTTTTTTGCACCCAATTTACGATAATTAATCGTGGTTTTTGAAGAAGAACTCTTTGTTTGATAAAACCTAACCTCTGTTAATGTTAGTATTTCTCCATTATCCTTCATAATTGAAACATAATCTTGTAGAAGGAAATTAAAAGTTATGATAAGTATAAGATACATATTTGCTTTCGTTTAATCTCATGAGCAATAATACTATTAAAAGCCGTTATCTTTAATTACATTCACAAAACTATTATGGAAGAAATACAGACAGATAACACCCTTAAATCAATAAATACGATCACTGCAGACAGCGTTCTGTTGGCGATTTTTATTCTATTTATCATCGTTTTAGTGATTCGAACCTTTCGTAACAAACCATCCGCTTAGTTTGATAGTAGACTTCCACATCTTTTGCAATAAGCAGCATCATCATCGTGCCCACGCTGATCGCAGGCTGAACATATTTTTTTTGATTCATCTTTTTTTTTCTGTCTTTTATCAAAGTTGACCATTTCCGAAGTGACAATACCAGTAGGAACCGCGATGATTGCATATCCTAATAACATTAAAATTGAGGCGGATATTTGCCCTAAAATAGTTTGAGGGGCAATGTCTCCGTACCCTACAGTAGTTACGGTTACTACCGCCCAATAAATGCTCCTCGGAATACTTGTGAAACCGCTTTCACTACCTTCTATTAAATACATTAAAGTACCCATAATCATCACAAGGGTAATGACTGCACCTAGAAACACCAATATCTTATGTCTACTTGCAACTAAAGCATTTGAAAGTACTGATGCTTCCTTTACATATCTGCCCAACTTGAGGATTCTGAATACCCTAAGCAACCTTATTGAACGAATGACTACAAGATAGCCACCTCCGGTGATAAATAGAGTAATGTACGAAGGAAGCAGGGCCATCAGATCAACAACACCAAAAAAGCTAAGAGCATATTTCCTTGGTGTCCGTGTGATAATTAATCGCAGCGCATACTCTAAAGTGAACAAACCGGTAAAGATCCATTCTACTGCATAGAAAAGCGTAGTGTATTCTTTTTTGATCTCCTTTACGCTTTCTAGCATTACACTGACTACACTTAAGACAATGGACCAAAGCAGGACTACATCAAACAGTTTTCCAGCGGGAGTATTCGTACCAAAAACTACTATAAATAGTTTTCTTCTAAGTCTTACAATGTAGTTGATATTTGAATCAGACATTAGTTAAAGATAGTAAGACACAAAAAAACCCGCCAAGGCGGGGCTTTAAGCTAAACTCGTAAAAAATACTTATGGTTGAAATGAGATACCTTTTAGTGATAAAACATCAATAGTCGGAACAGAGGCCTCCCATCTTTCATTAATTACTTCAATGATCAGGTTAGTTATTATACCATGTCCTCTTGGATTTGGGTGGATACCATCTGTAGATAATATACCATTAGGAGAGAAATCAGGAGTTAGGGTAATCCCGTCTATTTCTATTCCTGAAACACCATCAGCAGACTCAGTTGGCAAAGCTAGTGCAATGGCTGTGGCTTCATCCAAACCTAACGCATCAACAAATGTAGATTGAACAGATACTAACGCTACATCAGCTCCCGCACTACTTAAACCATCAACAGTAGCACTTATTACCCCATTATACGTTGCTCTCGCTGTCACAATAGCGGATTGTTCAGCTGTATTTAAAAAATACTGATCGCCATTTGACGCCTCTGTAAATGAAAAACCTAGCGGAATAACGATACCAATAGGTGTATCCAAGATTGTTGTATCTCCATCGGCTTCAGTATTAAGTAAAGCACTTGCTGATAGTAACACCAATTCTCCATCCACTAGCGGCCTCGATTGCTCATACGGTACAAGACTTGCTCGTTGCTCACTTGATATGAGGTCTGCTGATTCTAATGCCTCAAAAAAGGAGCCTAAATCATCCAACTCTTCATCATGCACCAAAATTGGATTGGCGCCAGCAGAATATGAAATGAGTCTTTCATTCACGTCCCCAGTATAGCCGGCAATAGCGGTGGCCTGAATGGCCAAATTCACCTCTTCGAAATTTGTGTCTAGTGTTTCTGCGGTTGCTTGATCTAATTCAATCGCATCCCAAGATATTGCCTGAAAAAATGGTAAGGTGATAGTAGGAGGAAGGTCAAGAACAATTCCAGGGGTACCGTCAGATGTAAGCTGAGTAAGTGCTGACCCTAAATCTGCACCAAATTCACTTGCAGAATAGGTGGTTAAGGGTTCGTCACCTTGTCCCCCTGAGACTGCATAGCCTAAGTAATCATTAGATCCCAGCCAGAAACTAAAAAAGGACCTATCAACAGCCAATGCATCTCCTAAAACACTTGAAGTGGCTGGATCTGAAGCTATCCTGGTGAAAAAAGGGTTTCCAGTATCAGGAGCACCATATCCGGAAGCCTCAAGATCGGATAATGTTAAACCTGGCACTCCAAAATTATTTAGCTGTGATAGATCTCCGGAATAAGCTCCAATAGCCTCACCATCAGTTGGTATGGGTGATAGAAGAGAGAGATCCAAAATAGTCCTACCAATGATTTGGCCTGATTCTGATGGATTTAGCGAGGTATGAAATCCATTCTCAGAGTTTATGTCAGGTTGATTAAATACCACATTTGCATCAACTTGAGCAAACTGACCCGCAAGCAGGTTAGCAATGTTATTTTCTTGGGCTTCACGATACAGCGCTCCGTCTGCAAAACCGGCTGTCAGCGAATTTCCGACAGCAAGATAGTCTGAAAAATCGAGTGAACCCGGAGTTCCGGGATCCGAGGGTTCAACTATATTGTCTGCAATCCAATCTTCTGTAATATCATCTTCTGAGCTACAAGCAAAGAAAGACCAGATGAATAACGACATTAATAAATTATTAGCTATTTCTTTCATTGTCTTTGTTTTAAAAGTTGCTAAGGAGATTGTCCAAATTTAATTGTACATAATACAATGCACCTATTCTTGGGTTCGCAAAAGAAGTAGTATAGCGCTTATTCAAGATATTTGACCCTCCTACTTTCACCCTTGCATTGATGCTTGGAATTCGATAAGTGACTTGGGCATCTAAGGTTGCAAATTCTGGGATCACACCATCTCCAATTGCGGAAGACCATAAAAATGCGTCTTGCCATCTGTAGGTTAGGCCAAAACCAATTCTATCGGTCAGTTTTCTGTTTCCAAACGTGATATTATATCGCCACTCCGGTGTGTTGAAAGCCACATTATAAGTCCGTGCTGTAACGTCATCTAGGTCTTCTAATTCATTATAAGAAGCATTTCCTCCTAAATCAAAACCATTCAAAAACGTATATTCTAAACCGAGACCAAAACCAAACGTGCTGATGTCTTCATCTATGTTAGTATCATACCCGTATCTTTGTAGGGTAATACCCTCAGCACCACCGTCAACGAAGACTTGCAATTGATCATCAGAATGTCTGGTGGCGAAACCTACATTATATCCGGTCGGAATCGCTTCATCACCGGTAAGTATTACTCCATCCGCTCCCACTGTTACTGCCTGCACTACGGTGATTTCCGCCCCAAAATCTTTATAGTTACTGTTGTAGTAAAATGCGTCAACCAAAAGCCTGCCATCAAGGAGTAATCCTTTATATCCTATTTCCCAAGTACTCACCTTTTCAGTTTTGTATTCCTTATATGCATCATTAGCAACTACAAGATCACTCGCACTTCCTCCTTCTGCTTGTGCAGCCTGGACACTTTCAAGCGTATACACAGTATTCCTATCTAAATTGTATCTTGAGGCAAGTAATTCATTTCTTCCCAGCAATCTACGTGTAACTACGTCTAAATCAATGTACTGATCCTGTGTTGTTGGAATTCTGAATCCTCTTTGAAACGATGCTCTTAGATTTTGATTTGCTAAAAATTCCCAAACTCCTGACACTCTTGGTGAAAACTGTCCGTCAAAGTTTTCATTCTTATCATATCTAATCGACCCCTGCAATTTGAGATTGTCTAAAATATTCTTAGAGATTTGAAGATACCCACCATATTCGTTGAAAGACACTTCATCTCCATTATCTTCCAGTGCAAATAATGTTCCTTCTGACTCAAGATCGTATGTTCTGAAATTACCACCTACTACGATATCCGCAAAATCTATTTCATTCTTGAAATTATAACTTCCCTCGTAATGCCAAAGCGCTGATTTGTCTAAGAACTTTGCTCCACCTTCTGCTATCGAAAGATTTCGAAGAGAATCGACTGCTCGATTGAATTGAGTAGATCCGGCTGCGTAATTAGTGGCTTGAGAAGCGTCAGCAGCGATTCTTGAATTGAAATGTAAGGTCTCATAGTCATTAGATTGCGCACCAGAGCCAATTTGGGCGGCGTAAGCTCCGAAATAATCTGCCAAGTAAAATTCCTGATTTATTAATGAGGCCAATGTATTCGCTGCATATGAATCCCCTGAGTTTTCTTGAGTGGTGTATCCTCTGACAAAGAAATTATCACCTCTTAATTCTAACTTACCAGTCCATATCGAAAAATCATCTAAAATAAATCGATCGTTAGCGGTATAAACCGTACTTCCTTGACCCCAGTTTACTTGTGCCAAAGCTTCTATCTTATCGTTTAATCGATAGTGAAATGCTCCACCAAGTTTTAAACTCTCCGTAGTATTATCAACGAAATCACCTTCTTCATATCCTGTAGGTGAGAATGCCCCATTAGCTCCATTGGGCAAAAGACTTCTGATAGCAAGCGTATTATTAGCATTGGCAATTTCCTCAGCGGTTGCATCCGGTTCCTGTCCTGCCGCAATCACGGCATCTGCGACAGTGCCCACGTCAATCGAGAAATCTCCGTATGTATTGATTCCATCATAAACCCGGTTGTTATTTCTATTGCTTTCAAGATTCGCCTCAACAACTCCATTTGCCAAAGGTCCATTTTGATCTCTTTGATCAACCCCGATAAAATCCTGTGCTCTTAGCCAAGAAGCATTGATTTTAAATGCAAACTTATTGTTGACTGCCTTTGCATACCTTAACCCTTGATCACTATATAACGATACCGGATGATCATCTTCATCTGCATGAGTAATCCCTAACTTAGAATATACATCTAGTCCTTGATAGTCGAAAGGACTCTTACTTTTCATAAGAAGTATACCTTGAATGGCATTAGGTCCATAAAGTGCAGAAGCAGCGCCAGGAATCAATTCAACACTCTCTAGATCAAGTTCGCTCATGCCTACTACATTACCTACCGGAAAATTTAAACCCGGAGCTTGATTATCAATCCCATCAATTAGCTGCACAAACCGACTATTTCCGTTCGCCCCAAATCCTCTTGCATTAACTGATTTGAACGTTAGACTCTGAGTACTGAAATCAACGCCATTTAGATTCCTGATTCCAGAATAGAAATCTGCAGTTGGTGCATTTTGAATATCCAAAATATCCATTCTCTCAATGCTTACTGGTGATTTTAATACGTTTTCTTCTATCCTGGAAGCCGAAACCACAACTTCCTGCCCCAATAGTGTAGATTCTAACAATTCAATATTAATTTGATCCGTGGCGGTGGTAATTTCAAATCTCTGAGTTTCGTAACCAACATAAGAAACAACTAGTGTGAACGGTGGGTCTGATTGAACTCGCAAAGAGAAATTACCTGAAATATCAGTGATTGTTCCTAATACTGTTCCCTGCACCAAGACGTTTACCCCAATTAATCCTTCACCGCTTGAATCAGTGATTTTACCACTGACTGTTGTTTGAGCTACAGCTTTAAATGAAAATATCATTAGCGCCAGCCCAAAAATCATCCTCGTAAAATTCTTAATCATAAAGTTGATGTTTTTCTGAGTTTAAATTATAAGTGAGTTTTAAAATTTGATATTAATAATGCTTAAGTAACGGTAAAATAGTGAGTTTACCATGTCCATAAGACGCATGTGCTGATATTATTTTCAATATGAGCACATTATACATGCATAATATTAGTGATTTTTCAACGTATTACGCATAAAATTCATTGATTACAAGACTTAAACGACCTAATCCTGGTCTTGAATGTACTTGACCAGTTTGTCACAAAGTGCAGAGATTTCCCGGCTCATATATTCATCTCCTGTTGCATTCAATATACTTTGGGAAAGACCGCCAAGACAATCAATATAAAAATGCTTCATTTCGTCCATAGGCATATCTTTTGACCATAAATCAATGCGCATTGTATTTTTATTTTCATGGTCCCAAAGCGATAAGCTTATGGATTTTGTTTCGCTCCATCCAGGAAGATCTTTTTCATCAGCATCCCACATGATTTTTTCTGGGATGTTATCATTGTCTAACTCTACTACAAATTTTATTTCTGATTTTTTCATGTGTATTTCAGTCGATTTTCAGTTTCACACATGGAATTCACAACAAAGATTCATCCGGCAGTTGGTATAAATTCGCCTTTGAATCTTTATGCTCATTTCATTACAGTATTAGGTTTTAACGCCACATTGGTTCTGCCAAAAGCGGGAATTTCCTTAGAATCATTCGTTCTAAGTCGGCCCAGTTAGCGTAAACTGTGTCGCTGGCGGTTTAATTATCAATTTTTATGCTCATTTTATCTACGAATTTCATTGTCGGAGAAGATCTCTAAAATCTTCCCACTGCGTTCGATTAGGATCACTCTCGACGGTAGAGCACCCAATTGAAGAAGCTAAAGAGGTAATGTCCGCAACCCGATCATCCGGCTGAGGATGGGTGCTAAGAAATGGAATATCAACACCACTCTCTCCTCTTGCAATTAATTTTTCAAAAAAAGAAGCTGCACCATCGCAAGCATATTGAGTATCTGATAAGTATCTCACAGAAAATTCATCCGACTCTTTTTCTGCATCTCTACTAAATTCTAATGATCCTAATCCTGCTAATGTGCTAGCAATTTCTTGAATTGTCTCTGACTGTCCTCCTGTCAGTATTGCTAGTAGACCGGCAATGGTATATTGTCGCTGAAGTTGCTTTGAGCTGTGCCTTTGATCGGAGTGTGCTATTTCATGACCCAGAACTCCTGCTAAATCATCCTGCTCATCCAGAAAAAAAATCAACCCGGTGTAGATATAAATCTGACCTCCAGGGGTTGCAAAAGCATTAAGCGTTTGATCATCATCAATAATATAAATTTGCCATGGAAATTCATCACGATAGGTGACTTCATCAGATGCAAGAATTTCATTCATCATAGATTCCAAATATTGATAGGCATCTTCATATGCTTGTTTTTCATTTCTGTCAAGCAATGGGTATTGTTCTGGATTTTCTGCAATTTCTTCAGCAACCTGTTGCCCTAAATCAATATCGTTTTGAATGGAAAAAAGTAAGAAATCACCATTATTGTCACATGATGGAACACTCCAGAATGAAAACACAAGTAATATGAATATAGCTGTCTTTATGGGCTTCATCTAAGACAAAATTTCCAAGGTTTTTTGTTTATCCTCATTCAATTGCTTTCTTAGTTGATTTAAAGAGTCAAATTTCCGTTCTTCTCTTATAAATTCGATAAATTCTATCGTAAGTAACTCTCCATACAACTCTTTCTCAAAATTAAATAAATGAACCTCTATACTTCTTTGAGATCCATCTAAAGTTGGACGAAAGCCAATATTTAGCATCCCCAAGTATTCATAAATAGACCACCGGACCCGAACCGCGTAAACCCCGTCTCTAGGCAATAGTTTAAACGCTTCTTTAACCTGAACATTTGCCGTGGGAAAGCCAATAGACCTTCCTTTTTTCTCTCCATGAACTACTTTTCCTTCAATGCTATAATCTCTTCCAAGCAATGTGTTGGCCAAGGCTATCTTACCATCGTGCAATGCATTTCTGATTTTAGTAGAGCTAACGCCAATATTATCGATATCTTGTCTTGGAATTTCGACTACAGAGAAACCATATATAGCTGATTTATTTTGAAGAAAATCTATATTTCCCTCACGATTATTTCCAAAGTGATGGTCATAGCCTATAAATAATTTTTTGGTGCCTATTTTATCAATCAAAATATTGTCTAGGAATTGTTCTGCTGATAGATGAGAAAACTCCGGAGTAAAGGTAAGTTTGATGATATAGTCAAAACCAATCTTATCAATAAACCTTTTTTTTTCTGTGAAAGTAGAAAGTAATTTTAAAGAATTATCATTGGGATGAAGAATGAACCTAGGATGAGGCCAGAAGGTGATTAGAATACTCTTTCCCTTATTCGATATTGCCGCATCAACTACCTTACTCAAAACGATTTGGTGCCCTTTGTGCACTCCGTCGAAAGTACCAATGGTGACCACCGAAAAGTCGGGTTTCTTAAATGATGTCAGATTATCTACAACTTTCATTGTGCCACTTAATAAACTCCTCCAAACAAAAAGCGTCTTCAAGTTTGTAAGTTCCAATCCTAGTTCTAACTAATTTTTTTAGATATGCCCCAACACCTAATTCTCTACCAAAATCACTAGCTAAGCTGCGAATATAGGTTCCTTTACTACACGTTACTTCGAAGTGTATTTCCGGCAAATTATCTAGTTCAATTTTAAATTCACTTATCACTATTTTTCGGGGCGAGATATTGACTTCTTTGTTTTTTCTTGCCCTTTTGTATGCCCTTTCTCCATCTACTTTGACCGCAGAATGAGCTGGCGGTGATTGCTCAATCTTACCAATGAATTTTATGCGTGCATTTTCAAAATCTAATCTTTCGATATTCTTCCAAGAGATGTCTTCGGAATCAAAGTCGGTTTCTAAATCGTATGAAGGTGTAGTTCTACCAATTTCAATTACCCCTATGTAAGTCTTATCGAGGCCTTGAAGTTCATGAAGTTTTTTGGTGAACTTTCCTGTACCAATAATGAGTAATCCAGTTGCTAATGGATCAAGTGTACCAGCATGTCCTATCTTTTTGACCTTCAAAACGTTGCGCAGCTTTCTTACCACATCGAAAGAGGTCCAATTCATGGGTTTCTTAATAAACAACAAACGTCCCTCTTCATAAGAATTTTCCACTAGAGACAGGAGATAATAGCGATCAAACCAACAATAAAACAGTAAATGGCAAAATGAGTTAGTTTTCCTCGCCTTACGATTTTAATCATCCATTTACATGCAAGAAAACCTGAGATAAAGGCCGCTAAAAAACCAATGATGAGAGGAAATGCTTCAATTTGATGAATAGAAGGATCTTCCATGTAATCCTTTAGCTGTAAGAGACTTGCACCGAAAATTGGCAAGAGTACCATTAAAAACGAAAACCTTGCAGCGTTATCTCTTTTAATTCCTAAGATCAATGCTGTTGAGATAGTTGCTCCCGATCTTGATATTCCTGGTAGAACTGCGACTGATTGGGCTATACCAATAATCAATGCAGAAAAAATTCCTACAGACTTAATCCCTTTTTTTTTATAATGAGCGATTAGTAAAAAGCCTCCCGTGATCAGCAGAGCGGAACCAACAAGTAAAAGATTTCCCCCGAAAAAAGTCTCAATCCAATCTTTAAAAAATATCCCTGCAATAAATACAGGCAACATAGATACTATTAGTAAAAGAATGAAACGGGTAGACTCGTTTAATTGGAATTTTAAAACATCTAAAACCAACTCTAGGATGTATGTTCTGAAAACCAACATAGTAGCAACTGCAGTTGCTAAATGTACTACTATTGCAAAAAGTAAATTCCCATTTGTTTCTACCCGTAAAAGCACTGATACAATTTCCAAATGACCACTACTACTAACCGGTAAAAATTCTGTAAAACCTTGGATGATACCTAAGATAAGCGCTTCAATCCAGTTCATTCAGGATTGCCTCTGGTTTTAGGTTTATAAAAAATCGCTATAAATTCAATGATGAATCCAAGCATAACCACAACGGGTCCGAGTGTCAGGCCCATAAATCCGAAGCCGTATGGCTCTGAATCCATGGTCATGAAAATAAATCCAAGAATGAGAACTAAAATGCCGGAAACCATAATGATATAGTTCCTCTTTGCAAATGCGAGTTTTCTTTTATCTGACATATGTTTAATAAAGTTCGTCTAAAGACATTTTTAAATATTTTTTTATCGCTCTCAAAGAACTCAGGTATCCAACGATCATACCTAGCAAGGGAATTAAACCAAAAAGTATCATGAACCCTCGTATATCCTGTAAATCCTTTAGCCCTTTAATTGCTTTGTTCATATAAACTGTAAACCCGTATATCAACCCACAGGCTAATACACCTGCTAGAAACCCGTACAAAATAGATCTGATAAGAAATGGTTTTTGAATGAAAGGTCCGGTAGCACCTACTAATTGCATACTACGTATTAGAAAACGCTGTGAAAATAGCGCTAACTTAATTGTATTGTTAATTAATATAATCACAATAATCAGTGCAAAAACAGCTACTGAAAATAGAATTACTCCAATTTTCATCATGTTTTCATTGATACTTTCTACCAAACTTTCTTCATAATCTAACTCAAATATCCCCATCATTTTTTCTACCTCGGACTTAATATTGGTAAGGCTATCGGATGACTGATACTTTCCATGTATTTTTATAGAAAACAGATCTCTAAGAGGATTATCTCCCAAGAACTCTTTAAAATCTTCTCCGGTATCTTCGATAAATTGCTGAGCAGCTTCTTCTTTTGAAACAAATAAAATTTGAGGTTTATTATTTTTAATAAGTGTATATGGTTTCGAAGCTAAAACTGTATGAATTTTATTTATGTCAGAAAGTGAAATATTTTTATTCAAATAGACCTGAACTTCCACACTTTCTTGAATTTTTGCACCTAAACTTGAACTATGAAGTATTATCCAACCGATAAATCCAAGAACACTTAAAGCAAGGCTCAAACTGAAAACGACGCTAGCAAAGGGGTAACTACCTAATCTGCGTTTCTTTCTGATTTTCTTTTCTTCCATCAAAAAGTGAAGTTAATATAAGTATTATGTACTTCTTAATCACTATTTGTTTTGACGAAGCAAGTTTAACTCCTTAATAACTTCAACATCAGTCAATTCAGGTAAAGTAGTCAATTTGTCTGTAACACCTACTTCATAGAATTTTTCCAAATACTTTACGTAGATCCTGCGACCATTTGTACTGTTAATTTCCAGGATTTCGTACGGAGCTTTGTCGAAGTCACCACTTAAAAATAATTTCCCATCATAATACTTGTACTTGATTTTCAGTGTCTTTGTATTTTCATGATTAACATTTATTGGTTCAGTATCTAAATCAGGAACTATTTTTTTTGAAAGGTTATCTAAGGCAGATGTTTTTAATGCCTCGTCATCTTTAACATCTTTAGCACTTGGCGCATTAAAGGTAAGACTGAATGGTTTTGTATTGATTGTATCGATATCCAAGTCTTCTAATTCTCGTGGAATCTCCTTCATAGATTTTTCAGATTGTACAAGAGCATTATCTGTTTCAGAAATCATTTGTTTTTCAGACAGTACGGCAGGAACAATTTTCCAATCTATATCTACCTTAAATTCACCTGGTGCGTCAATAACAACATTCTGATTTTCTGAATTAGCTAGCTCTGGCTCAACTACTAAATATATTCCTGTACCAATGAGTGTTGCAAGAGCTACTCCTCCAAGTGATTTTAAAAACGCTGATTGCTGAATAGGTTCAAACCATTTAGGACTTAGATCAATTGCATCTAAATCTGCCTTAAGCTGCGCTTTTCTGTAATCTTTCAGACCTGTGATGATTTCACGCTGAAAATTACTTTCTGCTTGAAGAGAAGGGTCACCTGCCAGCTCTTCTTCAAACAATTTAGCTTCTTTATGATTCATTCTCCCGGAATGATAGAGATCTATTTTTTCTTGTAGAAAGTTATTCATCAATCAAAAAAATCTTCTGTTGAGTATCTTTTTTTTATTAGTGTATCTAGTTTCTTTTTGCATTTATATTTTTTAGTTTTTGCGGTATCGGTATTTGCAAAATTCAGTTTTTTAGCAATGTCTTGCATGGTCATTCCGTCAAAATAATAATGAGTGAGTACCTTTTTACACACCTCACCCAATTGTTCAATACAATCTTGTACGATTTTAAGTCTCTCTTGGGCTTCGTGTTGTTGATAATATTGACCATCTATTTCTTCCGAAATCATCCTACTTTTTCGATCTAGTTCTTTTCTCCACTGGTTTAAGCATATACTATATAAATAGGTGCTAATCTTAGAGGTTAAAACTAAATCTCCCTTGACAGCTTTTTGCCAAAAAACGAGCAATGCTTCCTGGTATATATCTTTTGCCTCTTCTTCCGTACCACTATTATTCAATACAACGCGTGTCATCATCTGATAATGTTTTCTATACAGATAACCTAATACACGTTCATCACCTTGGCTGATTCGTTTTAGAACTTCACTATCTTTCATACACTCAGCTTCACCTTTATACGCTCAACATTGCATAAGTAACCTTACTTATAAAAAATGTTGAGATGCTATTAAAATTTATTACACCCTCCAAGTATCATTTAAATTTAAAAAAAATTCCTAGATGACGAGTTTTCATCGATATTTTTAAGACGGGATAGCCTTAATTAATGAAAAAATAGCTCTCCGTACCGGTTTCATTTTTCTGGCAGGATTATTTCTTTAGAAATAAGATTGCCAGAAAAATGATTTTCAGTAACCCGAAAAATTCTAGTGTTGTTCATTGAGATGGGGGTAACACACTGAATATAAGGCAATTGATTTCGAATGAGCGAACAACATCGTTCCCCAAATTTGAGGAATCAAAAATCATTCAGTATGAATATTCAACTACGGTAAATCAATTACCTGAATCAACCCGTCACTAGTTGTGGTGAATAATGCAGTCATCCAAAAAAAGGGTTGATTCAGGTAATTGATTTACCGTAGTTGAATATTCATACTGAATGATTTTTGATTCCTCAAATTTGGGGAACGATGTTGTTCGCTCATTCGAA
>JBCCLN010000081.1:0-15576 GCA_039026865.1 Bacteroidota bacterium
CAATTTCTGACCTGCTTTCTTCCTGTGCCCTAGAAAAGGTCCTTAGACCTTTTACTACACTGATAGTTCGCTCAGCACCTACCTGAATACTATTGATCATGGTATCTATCACGCTCTCATAAGAATCATATTCAAGTTCATATTTTTGATCCCTAATCTCCTTCACCTTAGCTTTTAGATGCTCATCATTTTCATTTAAATCCTTGATATGTCCCATCATTGGCTTCATCTCGGAAAATTTATTATTTAATATATGTATTCCGGAGTGAACATAATTGATGGCATTGTTAATCTCATGCGCAATACCTGCTGTGAGCGTACCTAAAGAAGCCATCTTTTCTGACTGTATAAGTTGAGTTTGAGTAGATTTAAGTTCTTTCAGAAGGTCTTTCAACTCTTCTTTCTGTTCATTAAGCTTTCTCGCATCTCTTCGCCGTGCTTGATATGCCCTATATGCCAAGATCAGGGCTGCTACAAGGAATACCAAGAAAACAATTAACAGGATTAGTGTATCTTGTTGATTATCCACAGTAGTAATCATCCTATTTAGCTGTTTTTCTTTGCTGCTTATCTCTTCATTGCGTTGTTCAATGAGAGCTGCCTGTTGATTTAACCTTTCCTTTCCTTTTTTCAAATTCTCTTCCTGAGCGATAATTTCACTTTCTAACTTCGTCAATTCTTCTTCTCTATCACTAAGTGCTACAGTAAGACTATCTAATATCTTGCTCTGACGGTCAAGTTGTTCTCGCCCTTTAGCAATTTGTTCATTCTGATCATTAGCTATTTTAAATGCTATGGCCATATTTAAATTAAGCGAATCGATACGTTCTTTGACTACTCTATATCGCTCCTCCATAGTTCGGGCGGAGTCTCTGGCTTGTCTGTATAGCGCTGCAACATTAATTTCATTTCCTCCTAACTCATTAAAGTCGTCACTTAGTTGTAAGTTTTGGTTAATGATATTAGCTTGATTAAATTCAAAAGACATTCCTAAAGGCGTTCCTATCAGATTAATCATAATATATTGCTGGTCAGGAGATTGCTCTGTAATAATAAGGACCGACTTTCCAGTAATGCTATCAATAATGCTCTGCAAAGCACCGTTGTACCGACCAGAAATATACAGTATCTCCAATCTTTTAGGGATAGATACATAACTACTAAAACTAACCTTGATAGGTTTACCATTGATCTTACGGATAGCAGCCATTTCTTTAAAAGCTGTCGTAAGTGAACGATCTTGGGTGATGACTTTCAAAACATACTCATCTTTATTTTCAGGCCAGATGATATTATTTGCAAAAGAGTGGACATAATCGACTTTTTGCTGATCAATCCCTTGAGAAAAGGCTACAAAAGAGGCTATGAGAAACAAAAAAGAACAGATTTTTTTCAAGTCTATCTCAACTAGTTCATACAATACGGTGGGCTTTCCAAGATAGGGTTGCATCAAATATATACTAAAGATTTTCTCGCCTATGGTGCTCTCGTCGAAGGTTTCACTTGCAAGCATAAAAAAGCTTCATTTATCGATAAAATTATTTTCAAAATACTCTAACAGAATTTACTAAAAATATTAGTAATTTTGTTGCATGAATTCTTCCATTCTACATATGGATTTGGATACATTTTTTGTGTCAGTAGAGCGATTACGAGATAACCATTTACAAGGTAAGCCCATTCTAATTGGAGGGTCTAGTGACCGTGGAGTAGTGGCGGCTTGTAGTTATGAAGCAAGGAAGTTTGGGATTCATTCTGCAATGTCAATGAAATTGGCCCTGCAGTTGTGTCCCGAGGCCATTGTAATTAAAGGCAGTCATGCGGATTACACGAAATTTTCCATGGACGTCTGCGAAATCATTCAGGAAGAAGTTCCGGTATTTGAAAAAACCTCGATTGATGAATTCTACGCTGACCTCACTGGCATGGATCGGTTTTTTGGCTGCTTTAAGCTGGCATCCGAGCTGAGGAAGAAGGTAATTGATCGCACAGGTTTACCAATTTCTTTTGGGCTATCTATCAACAAAACCGTCTCTAAAGTAGCCACCGGTGAAGCCAAGCCAAATAATAAAATATGGATTAAATCAGGTAAAGAAAAAATTTTTCTGGCACCATTATCAGTACAAAAAATCCCTATAATCGGAGATAAGACCTACCAGACGCTTAGAGGGTTAGGAATACGAAAAGTACGTACGTTACAAAAAATGCCTAAAGA
Organism: Bacteroidota bacterium; assembly: GCA_039026865.1. GTDB lineage: Bacteria > Bacteroidota > Bacteroidia > Cytophagales > Cyclobacteriaceae > Ekhidna. The sequence goes on from JBCCLN010000081.1 coordinate 2,216, forward strand.
TATGCTTATACAGATTTTTGGGAAAAATGGAGGGGTGATGTGGAACAAAGCTAATGGTATTGACCACTCGCCGGTAATCCCCTATTCTGAGCGAAAGTCTATCTCTACTGAACAGACCTTTGACAAGGACACTACAGATGTAGCAAGGCTCAAATCAATCATCCTGGCTATGACTGAGCATCTAGCTTATCAACTAAGGAATGAGAATAAGTTGACTGCGTGTGTAGCGGTAAAAATCCGGTATTCGGATTTTAATACGTATACGCAGCAAGCACGAATTTCATACACTTCCGCAGATCACATTTTGATTTCAAAAGTGGGGGAACTGTTCAATAAGTTATATGATAAACGGCTGCTGGTAAGGCTGGTTGGCGTCCGATTCAGCAGTTTGGTTCATGGCAATTACCAGATCAACTTATTTGAAGATACCGTAGAAATCATCAATCTCTATCAGGAGATGGATTGGCTCAGAAAAAAACATGGAGACAGGGCTGTAGTAAGAGCTAAAGCACTGGATGTAAATGCTATCCGCACATTCAATCCTTTTAAAGGAGATCTGAGAGTTTCAAAAGTGGCTTGAGATGTATCTAAATACCCATACGTATTACAGTTTTAGATACGGCACACTCTCTGAAAAAGAGTTGCTGACCACCGCGCAAGAGAGTGGAGTAAGTGAAATGGCTCTAACTGATATTAATTCCACTGCAGGCTGTCTAAACTTTGTAAGAATAGCCCCTAAATATCACATCAAACCAATTTTAGGAATTGATTTCAGAAATGGCGTCGAACAAAAATTTATTGGAGTTGCAAAAAACAACAGCGGCTTTCAGGAGCTGAATGAATACTTATCTCACTGTCTCCACGAAGCAAAAGACATTCCCGAAAGATCCCCAATTTTTAATGAAGCTTTTATCATTTATCCCCTTGAATCCTCCTCAAAATTTAAGCTCAGAGAAAATGAATATTTGGGTATACGACCTCAGGAAATTATCAGACTACCCAGAACCAAGTGGATAAACCATTTGAATAGGCTTGTGATTTTGCAGACAGTCTCTTTCAAGAATGGAGAACAAACACATAAGATTCATTTTAACATGCATCGCCTGTTGAGAGCAATCGATAAAAATACCCTACTGAGCAAACTGCCAAAGAGTGAAGAAGGTAATCCGACCAATGTAATGTATCCACTAGAGAAACTTTTTGAATTTTATAAAGACTACCCGCAAATTATTGTTAACACAAAAAACTTATTAGCGCAATGTGCTATTGAATTCCAATTCAATGATCCGGTTAACCATCAAAACCTGAAAGTGTACGGAAAATCAGCAGAAGGAGATATGGAAACCATCACTCAACTCTGTTATGAAAATCTACCTTACAGATATGGGCATGATCCGGAAAAGGAAATATTGGACCGGCTGAGAATGGAGCTCAATATAATTAGAGAAAAAGGGTTTATCTCTTACTTTTTAATCAATTGGGATATTCTGAATTATGCCAGAAGTAAAGGCTACTATTACATAGGAAGAGGGAGTGGCGCCAATAGCATTGTTTCTTACCTTCTTCGTATCACGGATGTGGACCCTGTAGAATTAAATCTGTATTTCGAACGGTTCATCAATCTTTTTCGTCAAAATCCTCCTGATTTTGATATTGACTTTTCCTGGAAAGACAGGGATGACATTACACGTTATATTTTCGAGAAATTTGGAAAGGAAGGGCAAGTGGCTTTGCTCGCTACACATAACACTTTCCAACACCGAGCAATTATTCGGGAATTGGGCAAAGTCTTCGGACTTCCTCCTCATGAAATCGAAAAAGTAGCTCAAACACCAGAGAAAGAATTGGATCAAATTGGTCAACTTATTCATCGGTATAGCAATAGGCTCATTGACTTTCCTAACCACTTGAGTATCCATGCGGGCGGCATTTTAATCTCCGACAAACCGATCAACTATTTTTCTGCTACCTCACTCCCCCCGAAAGGTTATCCGATTACTCACTTTGATATGATCATTGCGGAAGATGTTGGCCTCTTTAAATTCGATATCCTAAGTCAACGAGGATTAGGGAAAATCAGAGATACTCTTGAAGTGATCAAGCAAAATTGCCCAGACGAACCTGATATTGACATTCACAACTTCACGGCTTTTAAGTGTGATTCTAAGCTCAACTATAAGCTAAGTCAGGCAGATGCTATTGGATGCTTTTACATTGAATCACCGGCTATGCGTATGCTGATGAAAAAACTTCAGGTAAACGAATACCTGGGTTTGGTAGCTGCAAGCTCCATTATTCGTCCGGGAGTAGCAAAATCTGGCATGATGCGTGAATACATTCTCCGGTATCGTCAGGAGGAAAGAAGAAAAGATGCACATCCAGTGCTACAAGAAATCATGCCAGATACATACGGAGTAATGGTGTATCAGGAAGATGTCATTAAGGTAGCTCATTATTTTGCAAAACTTACCTTAGGAGAAGCCGACATGTTAAGGCGAGGGATGTCAGGAAAGTATCGCTCCAGAGAGGAATTCCTAAAAGTAAAGGATAAGTTCTTTCAGAACTGTGCAGAAGAAGGACACTCTTATGAGCTATCAGCAGATATTTGGAGGCAGATTGAAAGTTTTGCGGGATATGCGTTTGCCAAAGGACATTCGGCATCTTATGCAGTAGAAAGTTACCAGGCCCTCTTTCTGAAAACCTACTATCCATTGGAATATATGGTGGCAGTGATAAACAATGGAGGTGGCTTCTACAGAACAGAATTTTATGTGCATGAAGCTCGTATGTGTGGCGCACGGATAGAAGCCCCTTGTGTGAATCACAGCAATGGACTAACGATGATCCTAGGCAAGAATATTTACCTGGGATTAGGAATGGTGAAAGACCTTAATCGTACAATCATTGAGGACATTGTGAAAGAACGGGCGAAAAATGGTCGATTTTTAAACCTGGACGATTTCGTCAGTAGAGTGAAAGTTTCACTGGAACAAATCAAATTGCTTGTTCGAGTAGGTGCCTTACGCGATTTTGGCCCTAAAAAGGACATTCTTTGGCAAGTACATTTTTCTCTGGGCACAGGAATTATCAAAGGCAGAGAGGGTCTCTTCAACGTGCCCATCAAACAGTGGACATTACCTCCCTTGCATCACGATATCCGGGAAGATGCCTTTGATGAGATGGCCTTGTTAGGGTTTCCGCTTTGTAACCCTTTTGACCTAATGGAAAAGCCCGAGAAAGCGCTACTTTCCTGTGAGTTACCTAGTCATTTAGGACAGACCGTAAAAATGCTTGGCTACCTCGTAACCACAAAAAACACAGGTACCTCTAATGGTAAACGAATGCATTTTGGAACTTTCATCGACTATGAAGGTTACTTCATTGATACAGTACACTTCCCCCCGGTAGCAGCTAAATACCCCTTTCGCGGTCAAGGAATTTATCGACTCATTGGGAAGGTGGTAGAAGAATTTGATTTCTACACTCTTGAAGTCACACAGATGGAGAAAGTCAATTATTCAAACTTAGAAGATGAACCACAGACTGTTTCAGCACGTCCTTCTAAAGTACAATCTATTGATAATTAAAATGAGATAGTTAACTTACTTTTAACCCTCGTTATTCACCACAAATAGTGGCGGGTTGATTCAAGTAATTGATTTACAGTAGTTTTATATTCATACGGAATGATTTTTGATCCCTCAAATTTGAGGAAAGATTTTGTCATCTTATTCAAAATCAATTACTTCATATTCAACGCGTTACCTCATCTCAATGAATAACACCCGAATTTTTCGGGTTTAATCTAGTGGTACTTCTGTGAATGCAGGTTAAAATCGCAGGTTTAACTGTACACAAAGTGAGATTTTAAACTATTGAATAACAAAGAACTGAGGTCGCACCGCGTAGGTCGCACCGCGTAGGTCGCACCGCGTAGGTCGGGCCGCGTAGGTCGCACCGCGTAGAAATAGAGAGTTGAGTTTTCCCGGAATTTGGTAATTGTTGATGATGATTTCTGTCAAAAAAGGCGTAAGCCTACATAAAGGCTCTTTGATTTCTGTTGCGATTATATAGGTGCCAAATTCACACCAAAATGAGTTTTCTTTCTTTTGAAACAGCTAAAAAGAGGCCAAATGGCCTCTCTTCCGATCAATATCAATAACCTGCCTTTTGGCCCAACTCTTCGTTACTCAAAATTTCAAAAGCCCTATTTACGATCAGTAACTACGTTTTTGAAATCCCGGAAGCCTTGATTTGAACCAAAAATCCAGTTTTGCAAAGGATTCTATATTATTCCCAGAAGGAAGCCCCGTTCTGATCTCCATCCCCAGTATATCCGAGTGGGCCAGCATTAGTTACAAACTCACCGACGGTCCAAATGCCTTTTTCCACTGCCACATTTTCGCGACCTGTACTGGTAAAAGAACCACCATATTGCATGAAGTCCACCATTGCATCCGCTGAGGTAAAAGCATTACTTGAATAGATGGAAACGTCTGAAGCTTCATCATCGATTGGAATAGTGAATATGATTTCTTCATCTGAGGAAAGTATCAGATCACTTCCATTATTTGCAGTACCGGAAAATGCAGTATAAACACGTCTATTACAGAAGATATAGCCAGAAATATCTGCATCCGCATCACCAAAGTTTTTCAAGGTCACCTCATTGCTGGAAGAATTAACGAGTATTAGCCTCACATTAGATTCTCCGATACTCGTATCAGTGGTACTTTCCCAAGTAGAAGCTCCGGTAGTAGTTCCATCTCCTCCATAAGTAAAAGGAGAACCGCCTTCTACAAACTCACCGGCAGTCCAAATGCCTTTTTCCACTGCCACATTTTCGCGACCTGTACTGGTAAAAGAACCACCATACTGCATAAAGTCCACCATTGCACTCGTTGAGGCAAAGGAGCCTCCTGTGTTGTAAATCGCCACATCCGAGGCATTATCATCAATTGGAATGGTGAAAGTAATCTCTTCATTTTGCGCAAGGTTTAGATCTGCTCCATCATTCGTGGTTTGAGAAACCGCTACATAGTTCCGTTGATTACAGAAGAAAAAATCGCTAATATCCGCGTCACCTTCTCCAAAGTTTTTTAGAGTGACTTGATCATTTGCGGCATCAACTTCCACAATTCGAACATTACTGGCACTATTTCCAGCATCAACATTTTCGTCGTCATCGTTACAAGCCACCATCAGTACTATTCCCATTACCATTGCTCCGAATTTTGAGCTTAGCTTTCCTTTTTGGAGTAAACTCCATTTGTTTAATGCGATCATTATATAATCTAATTTATTGTGTTCTAAATGAATATTTAAAATGAAAAAGAGCTCCGGTACTCTTTAATTGAACCTGCCCCCATCCCACTCTACCGAAGGAGTTTTTGAGATAGGGTTCCACTTCTATAGAAATATTTTTAGCTATCCGGTGCGAAACCCCAAAAGAGAAGTTATAGACCCCAAAATAGTGTTGATTTTTATTGGTAAATTCTGAGTACCATTGATTAATAAGGTCATTTGGTTCCGAATAGTTGTACTCGTACAACTCTGTTACCATGATATAACTGGATAATCCTGCGCTTATAAATGCACTTGTCCTCAATCCCTGGATAAGTTGATACCTAAGATTAATAGGGATGTCAATGACATCACAATTTGCATTGATTCGCTCCGGCTCTATACCATTTGACCAAAATGTATCTGGTAATTGGTATTCGGAAAGATCAGAGGTACGGTAAATTTTTTGCGTATATAATGCTCCACCGGTAATACTTAGGCGATCCTTGATGAAATATTCAAGATGTATTCCCCCGTCCAAACCCACACGATCAAATTCATTCAATTCCTCTACGGTGCTAAGATCAGGAGCTAGGGATATTCCTACACTGAAACGATCTATAAATCTCCTTGATTTTGTTGTTAGCTCAGATGAATCAAATGGTGGTGTTGAAATACTCACTAGAGCCAAGTCATTTGGAAAATCAAGGTCAGCTTCTTGTAGAGTAAAACAAATTCTTGGGTTAATTACCGGTGTTGATTCTGAGTGATCTAAATCATCTGCCACATTAAAAAGAACCGATTTGAAAATATCCTGTGCTTTTTCTTCAATAGACTGCTTGTTTTGAAAAAAGGTAAAAGAATTTTCTTTAGTACTTTTTGAGGTTAAAGCACTGCTTTTTATTGTGTTGGTATCTTGATTATGTGTATCTGAGATAATAATCTCCTCATTTATTTTCTTTCGCCTGGCGTCAACAGCTTTCTTAAATGACAGTTTTTGCTCAATCTCAATCTTCTTAGAAGTGTCTTTCAGATAATTATGATCCGAATTAGTGCTTTTTGAAATTTCTTTTTCTCTATTCCAGCGATTATAAAGATTTGTATGGTTTTGGAATTGTTCTTCTGAAGAAGTCGTATCAGCTAAAGCTTCCGAGGTTTGCCCAAAAGCTGATTGAATATGATCTGAGTCATTGATAAAAGAAGTAATAAACAAATAAATCAATAATCCGATCAATACAATACTGGAACCTATGACCCAATTTAAGAAGCCTTTTCTGGCAGAAGGCCGGGTTAGCTTTTGGTTCATGCTTCGCCATACAGCTTCGTCGAACGGTACCGCCTCTGGCTTCTTCAGTATATTTTTGAAGTACTGATCCAGCTCTTTATCCGATAGCTTTCGTGTACTCATAGTTCAACGTTTTTTTTATCATCTTCTTCAACATATCCCTAGCCCTTGAAAGGTTAGACTTGGAAGAGCCAACAGAAATCTTCAGAAGATCTGCTATTTCTTCATGTTTGTAGCCGTCAATGACGTAGAGATTGAAAACCGCTCTGTAGGCAGGTGTCAGCTGTTGTACTAGATTCATTAGATCCTGGTACGAAAGCTGAGCCGTAATCAATTCTTCCGCAGAGATATCAGTCTTGCTCCAGTCGTCTTCATGCTGCAGAAAATCATACTTTTTTTGTTTCCGATACAGATCTGTAGCTGTATTGATGATTATTCTTCTAAACCAAGACTTGAAGGTCTCTTTTTTAAGGCTTCCTATTTTTTGGAAAACCTTCATAAAGCTGTCATTTAATACTTCCGCAGCCTCCTCATAGCTAGCGGTGTATCTTAAACTCACACTCATTCCATAGGAAAAAAAATATTCATACAGCTCCCTTTCATTGCCCTGATTATTTTCCTGACAGTTTTTAATAATTGTTGAGAGTTTCTTTGACTTTTTCACAAGGATCTTTCCCTAATTAATGATCAATCTTCTAGACGATAAGTCAAAGAAATATGGTTGCTTGAAAAAGTGGGATAAATCGATTTTTTGGAGATAAACATGGATTGATTATAAAACCGGCCTTATCGCGGTTAGTTTTTAACTATTAACACTCTTAACATTAATAAGAGAATAAAGAAGTATGTGTTGAAGTTCCAAACGTGATCAGTAATACCCATTCGTTCTTTTCTGCTTCATATATTTCACTAAATTGGTTTTAATGCCAAGTCTTCTTTCCATACCACTGTTTTCTTCCATCGATGAATATAATTTCAAAATTGGGATTCCTCCTCCTCGATATTCTGATTTAGATGTTCGGGATTTTGAGGATAACATGAAAACTGTGAGATTAAAAATGTCTCCATTTCGAATCTCTTTTTATCAAATCTCTTTGCTTGAATCCGGGAGTGGAGAAGTGGGGGCAAATGGCCAAAAATATGATCTGAGCAGGTTTACCTTATTTTGCAACCAACCAAACCAAATATTGTACTGGGATGTATCTCCGGATTGGAAAGGCTATTATATAAGTGTAGATGAAAGTTTCTATACGGTAAGATTGGACGGATTCAACCAGTTGTTTGATTTACCTTTTTTCAAAGGTTATCGACCGGGAATTCATTTGCAAAAAGATGAAGCAGAAATGATGTTGGGAATCATCTCCAAAATCCATCAAGAATATACTAGCCCCACACCTTATAGTATTCCTATTATGAAGTCATTATTAAATACGATATTTTCATATAGCATCCGGTTTCACCAGCGGGCTTACACCGATCAGATAGCAAAAAACTCTCTAGATACATTAGGTAATAGATTCAAGGAGGCAGTACATCATTATTTAAGTGGTCGAATACTAAATGTCGGAGGAGCTACCAAATCCATTAGTGACTATGCAGATGGGCTAAACGTAACCTTAGGCCACCTATCAGAAACCATAAAAAAAGAACTGGGGCAAACTCCTACCGATTACATCAATGAACAAGTCATCAAAGAGTCTCAAAAATTATTACGCTCCACAAACCTTCAAATAAAGGAAATTGCATATTTGACCGGCTTCAAAGACACCTCCTATTTTGGACGTCTTTTTAAAAAACGTATAGGGCAGACCCCCGCTCAGTACAGGACTAAAGCATTATAACAAAATCACATCCCTAAATCAATCCTATTCATTCCGAAGTGAGTACCACTCTTAAAAGGCTTGCAAGGCGTTCTTAATATTGGTAATCAAAATTTAAAAATCATGAAAATACCTGGAACAGCATTTTTAACAATCGTCAGCCTCCAATTAAACCCACATTATTCACCACAAATAGTGGCGGTTTGATTCAAGTAATTGATTTACAGCAGTTTAATATTCATATTGAATGATTTTTGATTCCTTAAATTTGGGGAAAGATTTTGGCATCTCATTCGAAATCAATTATCTCTTATTCAACGTGTTACCTCATCTCAATGAATAACCCCCGAATTTTTCGGGTTAAAGGCACTTGAAGCAAAAAACAATCACACAATGAATAATCAATTTGACTATGCAGCAGTAACAACCCTCGTTAACAAGCTTTTTGTTTATACGGATGAACAGAACTGGGATGGCCTTATCGGTGAAGTCTTCACTGAAAAAGTAGAATTAGACATGACTTCTTTGGGAGGGGTAGCAGAAACCATGACCTCCCAAGCAATTGCAGGTATGTGGGCTAAAGGATTTGATGGATTAGATGCCATTAACCACCTTGGAGGTAACTATCTGATCAATACTAGTGGCGATACTGGTGAAGTATTCACCTACGCTACAGCCACTCATTATAAAGCAGATGCTGCAGAAGGTACAACGAGAACTTTTGTGGGGACTTACAACCTGGGAATTGAAAAAATAAATGATAACTGGAAAATCAATTCCTTTAAATACAACCTCAAATACATGACTGGAAATATTGAATTGAAATAAGAAATATGAAAAAGCTACTAAAATTATTTATCGCCCTTATGCCTATCGCATGTGGAACGAAAACGGAAAAAAAGCAACCCGAAAATCTTAAAGCAACAGAAAAGATGGAACTATTTAAAGCAGGAAAAAATGAAGTCACTTTTGAAAGTGAAGGAATTGAACTCGTTGGGAATTTATATCTACCACCTGATTATGAAGAGGGAAAATCGTATCCTGGTATTATTGTGGGAGGATCCTGGACTACGGTGAAAGAGCAAATGGCGGGGCTTTATGCAGAGAAGCTTGCAGAGGAAGGGTACATAGCACTAGCGTTTGATCACAGATATTATGGTGAGAGTGGTGGAAAACCAAGATTTGTTGAACTCCCCTCCGCTAAAAGTGAAGATTTCATGAATGCATTAAAGTATCTACAATCACTCAAAGTTGTGCAAGCAAATAAAATAGGAGGTATGGGAGTTTGCGCCAGTGGAGGTTATATGGCCGATGCTATTGTACAGGAAGCTGCCTTCCAATCTTTTGCCGCTGTGGTTCCTTGGTTTAATACAGATCAGGTAGTAAATGCGTTCTATGGAGGTGATGAAGGGATCAGGGATAGAATAGAAAAAAGCCGCAAAGCAAACGAAAATTATCAGAATAGTGGTGAAATGCAATTCATTCCTACAATAAGTGATGAAGATCCAAATGCAGCCATGTTTGGTCCTTTTGAATATTACCTCAAAGAAAACCTGGGAAAAGTCCCAAACTGGTCACACGATAAGTTTGCGTTGGCAAGCTGGGAGCCATGGTTGACCTACAGACCTGTGGAAGCTGCAAAGCAGATCACTATACCAACATTAATTATTACTTCTGAAAATGCAGCTACGCCGGCCTCAGTCCAAGAATTTTACGATAATCTTAAAGGAGAAAAAGAATTGGTTTGGATGGAAGGCGGGCAATTGGATTTTTATCACAAGCCAGAACTAGTGGATGAATCCGTCAAATTAATTGGAAAACATTTTAAAAAGATGCTCTAATTATATGTATGTTAGATCTTCATTTTTGTCAGACATTTTTGATAGCGGACAAAAAATAATAACGGATCACAAAGATTGATTACTAAAATCCTTTGAAAAACCTACCTTTTGGCCCAACTCTTCGTTACTCAAAATTTCAAAAGCCTCATTTACGACCGGTAAACTACGTTTTTGAAATTCCGAAAGCCTCGATTTGAACCAGAAATCCAATTTTGCAAAGGATTCTCGTAATCCTAACAGAGAGATAAAAACAATCTCAAAAACCAGGTTTTGCTTTTTAACCTGCATTATTCATCACAAATAGTAGCGGATGGCGAATTGATTCAAGTAATTGATTTACAATAGTTTAATATCCATACCGAATGATTTTTGAGTCCTCAAATTTGGGGAACGATGTTGTCCTCTCATTCAAAATCAATTGCCTCCTATTCCACGAGTTACCTCATCTCAATGAATAACACCCGAATTTTTCGGGTTAAATCATCAAAAGGTTTTTGGGTTTTCTATGAACAAGCCAAGCGCCAACCATGTAAGTGGTTGAACCGTCGAGGCCGTAAATCGATCTGGGATTGAGAGAAATAGGTCCAACTCATTGTAGAAATGGCTATCTCTTGAAAAGCTAAAAATCTATCTCAGCTATCAACAAGCGAAACCGATTTGAAAAGAACCGTATGCGGAAAGACGCTTGTATAGGACTTTAAGGGAGCTGGAAATTGATAATTCAGTCTATTCTGAAGATAAAAACTATAATCATAAGTATTTGTTAATGCATGTTAAGGTATTTGTGTGGAGATGGGAATGAGGTCATTTTTGGTGGTTTTAAGAAGTGGACGATCACAAGGGTTAGACTGATTGTATCTATGAAGAAGCGAACTTTAAGAAATAGGCTGATGCTAAATCAAAAAAAATTAGCTTCACGAAAAGAATGTTATAGCTGTCAATACTTCGGATCTCTCTACAGTTATTCTTAAGTTTGAGTAGTAACATAGAAATTCTACATTCGAATGTCAAATGCAAATGAAAGATGGAGGGATTACCTTCACGAAGAGAATAGGAAGGCTTACTCCATTTCAAATTTAGGTAATGTGAGAAGTCTCGATGCAAATGGAAATCTCTATACCCATACAACATACAAAAACAACGGCTATCGATGTATTCCCTACAGAAAGTCAAATGGCAAAAACGGACTTATTTATGTACATAAAATAATGCTCCAGGTTTGGGTTGAAAATCCTAATGACTATAAGCGTTATCGATTCATAGATCGTAATTTTTCAAATTGTTCGGCCAATAATTTGGAATGGATTTCTGACGAATTTTTTTCTTTATTGGTGAGACAGAGAAGCAAAGAAAGTTTTATCCACAGCCCCAAAAGAAAGTACCCTTTAAATGCTAAACTATCACCTGGCAAAGTAGCGATTATCAAAAAGCGGATCAAAGAGAATGAAAATAGGGATAAAGTAATGAAGTGGAGTTTACTTGCCAAACAATTTGGAATTAATTATAGCCATCTGTACCGAATTAGAAAAGGACAAATGTGGGCTGATATAGAGCCAGCTTAGAATTTCATGCAATCAACCAATTATATTAAACTATACGAATAAATATGAAATGAATCTAAAGATTCGAAGGCGGATCTATGCCAACTGTTGGACGAATCGGACCTACGGTGCCATCAATCGTGATTCTATGGACGCGATTGAAAATAAATTCATACATAGAAATTTTATTTTAGGTTTATTATGCTTCATATCTACGCTTTTTAGTTATAGCCAATACTTTTCGGGAGAGATAACATATATCACTTCTATTATACCTGATAAAGGAGTAGAGCTTGACTCTAATATTTTAAATGCAGATGGTAGAGTGAGCAAATACATCATAACCAAGGGGAACTATAAAAATGTTTATTTGGATAGCAATGGCCAAGAGTCTTATTCTTATACCTATCACAATGGGTCTAAGAGGATGTATGATTATTACATCTCTCGAGAATACATAACTTACCGTGATTCAAGGAGAGGTAACTCCACTAATTACAGCACAAGAGTGATTCGTGATTCGATAGTTTACATCGTTGGTTTTCCTTGCTATCAAGTGCAGAGAGAAACTAATTATGGCTTAGTCACCACCTTTTATTCTGATAGTATCCAAGTGGATTATGACTCATTTAAAGAGCATGCAGTAGGTAATTGGTATGAAGAAATAAAGCAGGTAGGTGGATCAATCAAAATTAAATCTATTATTAAATTTCCTAATTACATTTCTATCACGGAAGCCATACAAATAAAGGAAAGAAAGGTTTATAAAGAAGAATTCAAACTTCCGGAAATTCCTACGGTAGCCAGCGTCCAATCTCTCGATTCGCAAGCACAACTTTTGCCGTTAAATAAGTTACAAATTGAATGTTATAATAAATCGATAAAAAAGGCTGCCAAGATCAAAGGAAGAACCAAAGATTATATTGTTTATTTACGTTTTGTACTTACCGAAAGCGGCGAAACCAAATTCATTGAAATTTATAATTCTGATAAATTTGGACTGGGAGAAATAGCCATGGATATAATGGAGAGTTGTGATTTAACATTTATTCCTGGTAAAATAGGAAATGTCATTGTAGCTTCGGAAGTTTATTTCCCTATTGAATTTAAAATGAACTAGCCTCTAAACGAATCAAGGCCACCTCTAAAAATTCAGTTCAAGAATTTGAGGTAGCGATTTTTTCCTGAGACAAGGCGTCAAAAACGGAGTTTAGCAACGTTAAATAAGTATTTTAATAATGAAGTATCAGGAAAAAAGATCATCTCAAAAATTGAAAGTGGGTTTTTAGAGGTGCCCTCAAATACATCTTCTCCGTCAACATTTTAGAAATTCTTATGAAGGAATTAAGGCTTTTAAAAAAAGAGAAAAGCAGCACATTCGGCTGGGAGAGTATGCACTTGTACCTGTAGGAAAGATGCACTGAAAAAGGAAGTTGCATACGTTTAACTTCCGGATTAACCCACCTTATACACACCTTAAGCAGCCTTCTTTAGGGCAGCCAGTTGTTGTTCAAGGCTTTTAATTCGTTTTTCTTTTAATTTGGTTTGGTTTAGCCGAAATATTTCGGGATTAAACGCTTCTTTTTTAGTC
>JBCCLN010000082.1:0-15115 GCA_039026865.1 Bacteroidota bacterium
AGTTCGTTGAGAAAGTCGCGCAACAGGTCTTTGTTGGGTTCTTCTCCGAAGAGCTTTTTAAAGCCGAAATCGGTAAAGGGGTTGACATATTTTTCGATAAATTCAGACATTCGGCTTTTCTGGTAAAAGTAGTCAACCTGGAATGCAGTGTCAACTAAGCCGGTTTTGTTTAGTCTGATGGCGCTTTGCGTCCGTTATTGACCTCTTTATTCTTTTTCTTGCTGAGATTGGATGTTGAGTACTTGATCGGATTCTTTCCAGGGGCTCAGGAATAAAATGCTACTCACCAAGGATGAATTTTAATCATAAATTCGTGATATATTCTTTTCAATGACTAATAATTCAATTATCAAGTTTTATAATTGTAGATGGATAATCCAAACTAATAGACTAAAATGAAAAAACTGATTTTGTATTCCTGTTTAATAGGAATGTTTGTTACTGTCTTTTCACAAGAAGAAAAAGAATATACAGATGAAGAGTTAACAAAATATGCTAGTGTCATGGTGTGGGCAGAAATGGAAAAAGATCGTATGACAGATGTATACAACGATTGGATCAATAAAAATGAGAACCTTGATGCTCCAAAGTTTCTAAAAATAAAGGAAGTAGAAGGCGATACGATCGCATTACAAGAACTTGAGGTTACTGATGTTGAAAAGTCAGCCTATGAAAAAATCATAGCAGATTATGATTCGATGACTTCTGCTTTCAAGGAAGTATATGTTGGGAAGATCAAAGAAGATATCGGAGCAGGATTGTACAACTCATTAAAGACGGATTTTGAAGACAATGCCGATCTTAAGAGCCGCTATGATGAAATTGTTGCAGCTCTGAAAAAGGAGTATGCAAACAAAGAAGAAAAGTCTGGAGAATAGATACCTCCTTATCTTTCTTGAATTAGGATTTATTTCAGCATTATTCCCTGATTTTCAAGGTTGATTAATTTCTTTTTATAAAGAATGCCTATGGAGCGTTTGAAATTTTTCTTGCTCATCTGAAGTACGGATTGAATTTCCTCAGGATCACTTTGATCATTTAGAGAAAGAAATCCCCCTCGTTTTTTAATTTCTTCAAGTATTTGTTTAGCTCCCAATTCCAGATTTTCAAGACCATCTTTTCGAAGGCTGATATCTAGTTTACCATCAGGTCTTATTTGTTTGACAAAACCTTTCATTCGGTCTCCTTCTAGCACATCGTGAAATAAATCATTTTGATAGATCAATCCTTTATAGCCATTTTCCACTATCACATTTACCCCTAAATCGGTAGAATTTGTAATGAGAAGGTTTACGATAGCTCCTTTTTTTAAAGTCATTTTCCTTTTAAGATGTTTAGCCACTTTTGCGGTAGCTACTACACGGTCTGTCCTTTCGTCGAGGTATAAATAGACCAAGGCTCGAAAGCCCTTTTGAAGTTTTACTTTTTGCTTCCTGAAGGGAACGAGAAGATCCTTATCAATGCCCCAATCCAAAAATGCGCCTACAGGGGTAACATCCTTCACTTTTAAAAAAGCAAACTGATTTACCGTCGCATGAGGATGTTTGGTGGTAGATATGATCCGGTCTTCAGAATCACGATAGACGAAAACGCTTAATTCCTCTCCCTTTCTTACACCTATTGGTACATACTTAGTAGGTAAAAGCACTTCTTCATCACCGTCAGTTAAATAGGCCCCCGGTTGTGTGATGCGATTGATTTTAAGTGTGTGATAATGACCGATGTCCATTGAGCTAACATGAGGAGAGATGAAGGATAAATTCATATTTTATCACAGAATAACTTGCTTGATTGCTTTAGCTTTCTCTCATCAAAAATATTTAAAGCAAAGTTGTCAGAAGCTACACTTTTTATCCCTGATATCTCCGGATTTACAAATTTTGTTAAATCTAATGAGATCGACCACGGTAAGCACATTATTGAGGAATTGATCCATATTATTATCACCCATGGGAAAAAGAATTTTGAGCTAGCAGAAGTAGAGGGTGATGCTGTCTTCTTCTATAAAGAGGTGTTATTTACTCCCGAGTGCCTCATAGGCAATGCAAAGCAAATATTCATTGCATTTCATAAACATTTACTGAACTATGAATATGACAGAATATGCGAGTGCGGTGCTTGTACTACCGCGGTAAATCTTGGAATAAAATTTATCGCTCACTCCGGAGATATTCGTCTGGCAAACTATGGCACCGGAAAAGCTAAACCGTACGGTGATGCCGTAATTACCGTGCATCGATTGCTTAAAAATGAGGTTCCCTTGAATCAGTATGTTTTGTTAACCGATCATCTTCTTTCAAATTTTGAATTTCCATTGGATGGAAAAGGTACGTTACAAGATAGCTCTCTAGGTGAAATCCCATTTAAATTTCTAGATATTAATCACTGGGAAACAGAGGCAGTTATTGATAAAAAGGAATTTAAAAGAGCAAAAGTAGATCTTGAGGTAGACGCTTCAGGTGAAATAGAGATGGAGCCTTCATCATTGTATCGCTTCATTACAGAATTCAAATACCGGCATCTATGGAACAAAAAAGCAACTAAAATCACCTACGATCAGGAGGAAATCAACAGGTCCGGAAGTGAACATTTTTGTGTGATAAATGGTAAGGGTCTTTTTTTTGATACTGTAAAGCTCGAACATGAAAAAGGACTAGCATATGGCGAAATTCTAAAAAATCCTGCTCCTTTTAAGTATTTAGAAATCAACTTTTTACTTTCAAAAGCTGCTTCTAGTCGATCTCAATTAAAAGTCATTATAAAAGTATCTCTGCGATGGAAATTTCAAAAACTGATACTCCCTTTTATACGGAGAAGAATGAAAGCTGAGGCGGGTCAAATCATTCAGTCAATTCGTGAGGCGGCCCGAATAATTCCTTCGGAGGATCCGGCTGCCTGATTGAATCATCATTAAATTGTTATTTCAGGAATATCCCCTTCTATTACCAACCTGCCGGCAGTAGCTTTTTTTATTTCATCCACCGAAACACCAGGAGCCCTTTCTAGAAGTTTGAATCCTTGATCACTGATTTTTAGTACTGCCAGATTCGTAACAATTTTGCTTACACATCTAACCCCGGTGATAGGAAGGGTGCATTTTTTTAGAAGTTTCGATTCACCAACCCGGTTTGTGTGCATCATAGCAACAATGATATTCTTAGCAGAAGCAACAAGGTCCATAGCGCCACCCATTCCTTTCACCATCTTTCCCGGGATCTTCCAATTAGCAATGTCTCCATTGTCAGCTACTTCCATTGCTCCAAGTATGGTTAACTGTACATGCTGGCCTCTTATCATAGCAAAAGAGGTAGAGGAGTCAAAAATAGAAGCTCCCGCAAGTGTGGTGATCGTTTGCTTCCCAGCATTGATCAGGTCTGCGTCCACTTCTTTTTCGGTAGGGAAAGGCCCCATACCTAGCAACCCATTTTCGGATTGAAATTCGATATTCATTCCTTTTGGAATGTAATTGGCTACCAAAGTTGGAATGCCTATTCCCAGGTTTATATACCAGCCATCTCGAAGTTCTTGGGCAATTCTTTTAGCGATTCCATTTTTATCTAACATGTCATTTTGAAGGTATGGAATTTAATCGATTTTATGAGCTCTATCCTATTCTTTTTGATGATGCTATACGCTTGAAACGTAATTTCATCATTGAAGATAAATCGCTTCCTAGTTCTTCTGTAATTCGGATTGCTTTCTGTATGCACACAAATGAATAACTAATAAAGTTAGTTTATCTTGCCTTTTTAGTTACGATCCTAGGTTGATAAAATAATAGGAGCTTTACCTTCAGCTTTTTAAACTTTTCTAATAATCGCTCCAAGAGGATTACCGATTTTATTGATTTTCTTGTGATTATCCATCTTTTTCTTTTCAGGTTTGCTCCGGGAGTTTTACCACCTCTAGTGCAAACAGAAAACGTAAATCTATGATTGAATTTCTCTATCATTTCTCCTCTTGAATTATTTATTCATCATCAAATTTCAAATGGAACGAACTGTTCGTTGTTCGATTCTTTTCTCGTAGTGCTCTCCCTGAAAGATGCGTTGCACAAAGATTCCGGGTGTATGGATGAAATTAGGGTCAAGCTCACCCGGTTCTACCAATTCTTCTACTTCTGCAATGGTAATTTTTCCGGCCATTGCCATTGCAGGATTAAAGTTTCTAGCAGTCCCCTTATAGATTAGGTTGCCTGCTTTATCACCTTTCCATGCTTTCACAATAGCAAAATCAGCGGTCAGCGCAGATTCCAGAATGTGTGGTTTGCCATTAAATTCCCTCACTTCTTTTCCTCCTGCGATTTCTGTTCCATATCCTGCAGGAGTAAAAAATGCCGGTATGCCTGCACCTCCAGCTCTGCAACGCTCTGCCAAGGATCCTTGGGGAATTAAATCTACCTCCAACTCGCCGCTCAACATCTGCCGTTCAAACTCTGCATTTTCACCAACATAAGAAGAAATCATTTTTTTGATTTGCCTTTTTTGAAGGAGCAAACCCAACCCAAATTCATCCACTCCTGCGTTATTGGAGATGCAGGTCAGGCCCTTAACGTCAGCTTTCACTAATGCGGCAATGCAGTTTTCGGGAATGCCACAGAGCCCGAACCCACCAAGCATTAAGGTTATGTTATCTTCAATCCCTTGAATCGCTTTTTTTGCATCGGCAACCACTTTATTGATCATCACATCAAATTTTAGAAAGCAAGAATAAATATAAAAAGCTATCCTTTAACTCACATTGTTCATTAAAGGCACGGTCGATTTGTCGATTTGAAATAAGCCCTTGACTTACTGTAGGGTTTACATTCGGACAATTTAAAATGAATCAGGTAGGTTAGAATTCGGAAAGCCTTGATCCAGACTAAAAATTACAAGATTGACTCTTTTGGTTCTTAATAGTTTGGTAAGAAATGATCAATAGAATCCTTTGAAAAACCTGCTTTTTGACCTAACTCTTCGTTATTCAAAATTTCAAAAGCCTCATTTACGGCCAGTAAACTACCTTTTTGAAATTCTGAAGGCCTCAATTTGAACCAAAAACCCAGTTTTGCAAAGGATTCTATTACGATTAAACCGATCGTGATTGGAATGGAAAATGTGGAATTAAAGGACGGAAGTGTTGACTCTATCCATCAGCTTGCTTTGGAGTTTGTAGGATAATGATTAATAAAAGACTACTTTTTGCAACAAAACTTCCCAATTAGTTTTTAAAATACTTTTTGAATAATTTATTTCGATCAGACTCATAAAGCAAAAACTTATATATACTTATTATGCGCCACGTCTTATCTTATTACCGTCACTTTGGTATCGCTCAAAAAATAGCGTTTTCCAACATTTTAGTAGTCATTTTTGCAACCGTAAGCGCTATAGCGAGCTTGGTAGCCTTCCGTTCAGCCAGACAAGTAGACCATTTAATTACTTATGAATACTCCCCTTTACTTATATATCTGAGAGACTTTCAAAACTTGGTCAGCACCACTGATGATCTTGCCACAAAGTGGATATATATTCCCAATGCTGATGATAAAAAGTCATTAATCGATATCAAGGAAGTTGATTATCCTCAATTGAGGAAAGAAGTCATAGGACACGTAAATAATTGGCCTGATACGAGCGCCAACCGGTTACTATCCAGCTTTCAGGCCTACAACAGGGTAATCCCAAAAATAGATGAATTAACTGGTCAACTAAATAATGAAACAACATATGAGGACGATTTTCTTCTATCAAACTTGATCCCACTCTTGGATAAAGAAATATCTGCTCCCCTTAAAAGCATTGAAACAATCCTGATACAGGAGATTGAAAGACTGGAAGTGGAATCTCAAAATCTAGTCGATGAAAAATTTGCTTCTTTTGATCGTGTAGAGACCGTCATTATCTCAATGAGTATTCTTGCTATTGTATTCGGAATAGGCACTACTATTCTTATCATGCGCGCTATTGTTAAACCAATGTACAAACTCAATCATGCCATTCAAGGGTTAAGTAAGGGGCAGTTCCGAGATGTTGAATTGAAAGAAAGAAGGGATGAAATTGGCGATATAAACCGCTCTATAAAAAAAATAATAAAGGGGCTTATCAGTACTTCTTCATTTGCGAAAGAAATAGGTAAGGGAAATTTGGATGTAGAACATCAACTGTTGAGTGAAGATGATGTCCTTGGCAAATCCCTACTTTCCATGAAAGAAAACCTTAAGTCTATGGTAGAAGAAACCGACTCAATAGTTTCTACAGCGGCCAAAAAAGGTGAATTTAGCAATGAGTTGTCACTAGAGAATAAAACGGGAGCTTGGAAAGAACTTTCTTCTTCTATCAACAGGCTCTTTGAATCGGTTACGGTTCCCCTCAAAACCATCGGGTCTATTCTTACTAATATAGCTGATGGGGATCTTACTCATAGGTATAAAGAGGATGCTAAAGGAGAGGTATTGAAATTATCTACAAGCATGAATTATGCACTAGACAATCTCAATGAGCTGCTGAGCAATGTTTCTAAAATCGTTTTAATAATAGATGAATCTTCAACAGAGATGCTCGCCTCCGGCGAAGAAATGAGCACTAATACCGGAGAAATAGCAGGAGCGATTGCACAAATGAGCAATGGGGCGCAAAACCAGGTGGCTAAAGTGGATGAATCATCACAACTAGTAGAAAATATTCTTTCTAGCGCAAGTGTAATGGCTTCGAACTCAGAATCTATTTACGATGCGGCTAAAAAAGGGGTAAGCGATAGTGAGCAAGGCACCAAAATAGTAGAAAATGTTACGGAGAGCATAAAGGAAATTAGAAGTGTATCAGCCGCTACCAATGAGGCGATGATAAAACTTTCCAATAGTTCCAGTGAAATAGAAAGGGTTTTGGGAGTGATTACAGAAATCGCTGCTCAGACCAACCTTTTGGCATTGAATGCGGCAATTGAGGCAGCACAAGCGGGTGATGCAGGAAGAGGGTTTGCAGTGGTGGCAGAAGAAATTAGAAAGCTAGCCGAAGATTCTAGAAATTCTGCTAAAGAAATTGAGAAACTCATCAATGAAGTAAGTCAAGATACAGAAAAAACCATGACCATGATAACTTCTATGGGTGAGGAGGTAGAAAAAGGAGTAGAGGCTGCCGCTAAAGCATCCGAAGTCTTTGTGGATATTGCAAAATCATCGTCTGAAACCCTTGACTTTTCTGAACAGATCCTTCAATCGAGTAAAAATCAAGCAGAAAAAATTAAAGATGTGGTCTCCATCACTGAATCCATAGTAGTGATCGCTGAACAAACAGCTTCGGGAACAGACGAAATAGCATCTTCAGCAACTGAAATGTCTGCCGGCATGATTAACTATATGGAAAAATCCAAAACCTTAAACCGCATTTCTTCTGAATTGAAATCGATGCTGGAAAAATTTAAACTTGAAGAAAAAATAGAAGTATCCAATAATAACTTTCAATAGTTTTTTTATCCAAAAAGTGTCTTCTGATCCTGTAACGAAGGTAGAGCTAGATCGAGCTCCAGTTCTTTATTTAAGTTAGCGATCAGGTAAGCAGATAAAACAGGAGATTCTTTTTCTAAATTTTGATGGACGAAGAAATAAAGGTTTTCCATCCCATGGCCAGACCACTTCTTTATTCGTTTCAGCCAGGTATCCAGTCGGAAATAATCACTTTGATGGTTCGCTCCTACGAAGCGAACAAAAACAGAAGGTGATGTGAGCCTCATGTGCAACAAATCCCTTCTACCCGCAGTATCTGTCACAATGTTCGAAATCCTATGTTTTTCAAAAAGTGCACAAACATCATTGGCGATTGAGGCATCATTAAACCACTCAGTATTTCTTAATTCAATGGCAAGAGGAATATCCTCTGGCCAAAATTCAACCGCGGTAACCAATCGTTTCATATTTATCGGTTTAAAATTGTCATGAAGCTGTAAAAAGCACCTACCCAATTTATCACCAAAAGCCCTTATATTGGAAACGTACCGTTCTATCGATTCTTCCACATTATTCAATCGCTTAATGTGGCTAATCATTTGATGTACCTTAGGAAAGAACTTAAAGTTATCTGGTGTTTTCTCTACCCATTTTTCTATCTGTTCAATTTTGAAATGATTGTAAAATGTAGCATTGAGTTCAATTGAATTAAATTGTGCCGCATAGTATTGAAGCTCGTCTTTGGTGCCTCTAGGGTAAAATTTCTTTAAATCCTGCCTATTCCATTTAGCACAACCTATAAATACATCTTTTAGTCCGGCACCCTGCCTTAATACCTTCTCTGTATCGTGATGATCCTCTGGAAGAGTGAAATCAATAGTCTCGGGATTGTTTACACTGCCAAATTTCATATTCTACCGGTTTATCAATAATTTTTTACAAAAGTAAAACACAAGCGTTCTAGAAGTACTTTGCCAAACTCATTAAAAAATCACTCTAGAAACTTACTTTCCAAATCCCGGTAGCTTGAATTTCATGGTAACCTCTCCTGTATCTTTATCAATATTGATTTGCTGCTCTTCGGCTCCCATCTCCTGACCGGTGGCTATTTGATAGAGCCCAGAGAAAAAACCCATACCTTTCTGCAAAACCCCCTCTAATTGTTCGGTTTGAACAGGTTTCTCCGATATCTCTAAGGGTTGAGTATCGGTTTTGGCTCCGGAAGATTTTTTGACAGTATCATTGATAATGGCAGGTTCGTTATCAGAGAGAAGCTCTGTGGTGAGGAGCTCAGAATCTTCATCTTCTACCTGTTCGGCTACTTCATGTAGTTCATCTGAAGTATCAAAACCAGATACCATTTCTTCCAGATCACTCAAAAACTGAGATCTTCCTTTTTCAGAAAAGTCTACTGCATCTGTGTTTACCGTATCATTGAGTACCCCTTCAAAAAGATTTTGTTTAAGCATTAAACCAGAAGCTATGCGCATTTCAATAGAGTTTTTGGTGATAAGATTGATCACAGTCAAATGCATTTTTTGCTGTCCCAAGCGGTCTATCCGTCCAATGCGCTGATTTTTCTTCGCAGGATTCCAGGGTAGTTCAAAATTGATGAGTGTATCTGCTACTTGTAGGTTAAGCCCTGCACCTCCGGACTCTGTGGAAAGAAAGAACTTACACTGCGGATTATTTTCAAAAGTTTCGATTAACTTCCCTCTTTTTGCAACAGGTACGGTACCATTAAATTCGATGTATTGAAGATCATATTTACGAAGCAACTCGCCAATCAATTTATGTGTTTTGATCCATTCTGAAAAGATAATAATCTTATGGTCTGCGTGGAGAATATCTAATTTTTCTAAAAGGATATGCTCCAACTCCATCATTTTAGTAGATTCATTCGTTTCATTATCCACCAGAAAAGTAGAATTGCAGACCATTCGCATACCAGTAAGCAATTGGTGGATTCTTGTGTGATCCGCCGGAGTTAAAAATTTCTTCTTTAGAATTCTATGGAGGCCAGAGGCATAACCAGCATGATAATCTGCTTGCAATAGCCCCAACTCTACCATCACATCAACCTGATTGATATTCGGGAGTTCTTTGATTACTTTCTTTTTTTCTCTCCTGAGTAAGACCGGTTTCAGTCGTTTTTTAAGGTTTTCCAGGTTGTAATAGCCATTGATTTTATTGATGTTTTCATGATCAAAGAAGCAATGCTGGTAAGAAAACTCCCAAAGAGGTCCCAGGAAGTGCTCATCAATAATTTGCATCAATGAATACAAGTCACTCAACTTGTTTTCTATGGGTGTGCCGGTAAGAATGAGGCAGTGCTTTTTCTCAATTCTTTTGATTGCATTTGCAGTCTTGGTCTCAAAATTTTTGGCTCGCTGTGCCTCGTCCAGCACTAAAAAATCTATGCCCGCTTTGTTGATAGATACAGTATCTCTTAGTACTAGTTCATAATTTAAGATAAGAAAATATGCTTCAGACGTCAGGTATTGTTCCAATCTTTCTTTTGGACCCCCCTGTACGATATGTGCCTGCTCGTTGGTAAATCGCTCAATCTCTTTTTTCCATTGTTCTTTTAGTGAGGCAGGGCAAATGATTAATGTTTTCTTAAATCCAAAAATGTGTTTTTTCGCCACCGAGGCAGCAATGGCTTGCAGCGTCTTTCCTAAACCCATCTCATCAGCTAGAATCATCCCTTTTTTATAAGTGATCGCCTCTACCCCTTTTTGCTGATAAGGATACATATCAGCTTTTATTTGGTCATATGGAATCTGATAATTTTGTCGTACCCAATTCAACATTTCTTCTTCATAGGCGCTATCTACTTTTTCTATGACTTCCGGACGTATTTTTACCATATCGTAGACTTGTGCCTGATCCAAGAATGGCAAAAAATCCTTCAGGTATTCATCTTTAATAAATTTTTCCTCGTTGAAAAAATCATTGATCAATGACGATACTTCTTCAGGAAGCTGTTCGGGATACGCCCACGAAACCCGGTATTCATTTCTTGGGTCCAGGTAGATTTCAACAAAAGGAAACTTTTTGCTGAGCCTATTCATCAGCGCCTCGTCGCTTTTCAATTGATGAAAAGCCGCTATAATATGTTTGGTTGTGCCTAACTTGTTAGTCCTAGCATCAGGACTATTGCTATAGCCTGTCTCTGATTCAAAATCCCGAAGAAAAACGCGATACCTTTCACCTTTTTGATTGTAGACCCAGTGATCGCCATAGATGTTATCGGCCCATTCAATCCTGAATTCTGCTTTAGAAGCTTTTAAGGAGCGCTCGGCCAAGACTCGGTGAATCATCCCCTCTCGTGTATATTTTCGGTGATCAGGAAATGAGCCAGCACCTGTATTACTGACTTGATCATAAAGGCAAAGCAACGCAGCGATTTCAGCACTGCGCCAGCCCGATTCAGATCGATAATTGTAAGGCAACACGAGATTATCATCGTTGTCGTTGTGCAGTTCAATAACAGTGTCTCGATCAGGTTCCTCTACTAGGACCCCAAACTTTGAGGAAGAACAGTACAGAACCAAACATTTGTCTTTATGAAAGCATTCCTGCCCTTTTGAAAAGTTGATAGCAAGTGTATGATCTGAAGTAATAGTATCTAGAGTATTTTTAATCGTATCTGTCAGTTTCGTTGTTTCCATAGGCCGGTTTTAGCATGATTGGTTAATAGTACATAAGCAAAGTTTTTAACAAAAAAGCAGGATTTACCTGAACTGGAAGCACTTTCAAAAAAATCATAGGCTTATCTCAAAATTAATCTTCAATTCATTAATAAGAAACTTACTCTCCTGAACGTGAAAACCGTGGTTGATTCTGGACCTTAATCAATTCCCATCACCACAAATAGTGGCGGGTTGATTCAAGTAATAGATTTACTGTAGTTGAATAGCATCCTTTGCAAAACCAGATTTTTGGTTCAAATCGAGGCTTTCAGAATTTCAAAAACGTAGTTTACCGGTCGTAAATGAGGCTTTTGAAATTTTGAGTAACGAAGCGTTGGACTAAAAGGCAGGTCTTTCAAAAGATTCTAATATTCATACTGAATGATTTTTGATTCCTCAAATTTGGGGAACGATGTTGTCCTCTCATTCGAAATTAATTACCTCCTATTCAGCGTGTTACTTCTTCTCAATGAATAACACCTGAATTTTTCGGGTTAAGGTAGGTTTTTCTTCTGAAAACAAATATTTTACTTTCATTCATTAAAATGGGAGGAAAGTCGTAAGAACGCTAGGAAATCGTATTTAAATAAAATCGTATTTAAATAATTCGTATACGAAAATTGATTTGTAAATCAATTCGCACGATTACTAGATAGAATCAGTTCGCATCTTTATTTCACCTTTTCCTCAACCTCACCCACTCGTAATTGCCATTTTGGCGCTTTTAAAAGATTAAGGTGACAAAGTGACTGGCTATTCAGCTTAAAACCCAAATGGAATATTCTTTGTCTACTCTGATAATATACTAAATATATAATTACAAAACAGACAAGATTATGACCATAGTAAAAACAAATCGAGAAACACTTCCGTCATTCAGCAATCTATTTGACGATTTCTTCAACACCGAATTAGGTAATTGGAGACGAAGTAATTTTTCTGAAACCAACACAACGCTTCCTAAAGTAAATATTAAGGAAGATGATAACAGGTTTGTTGTTGAAATGGCTGTCCCTGGTATGAAAAAATCTGATTTCAACATCGAATTAGACCACCATCTTTTAACTATTTCTGCTGAAAAAAAAGAAGAGAATAATAGTGAAGATAATAAATATAATAGCAGAGAATTTGCATATCACTCATTTCATAGATCTTTCACTCTGCCAGACAGTGCAAACGGAGATAAAATCAAAGCTTCCTATGAAGACGGAATCTTGGAAGTAGCAATTCCTAAAAAGGAAGAAGCAAAACCTAAACCTCCAAAAATGATAAGTATCTCATAGTATAAGTAAAGACGAGAGTGATATGAAAAAGCTCTTCTTAGGTCTTGGCTGAAGGCATCTTTTTTGCATCATTCTCTTCTCTACAATGTTAAGTTTTGATCATTCTGTTAGCATATAACTATTCTGTCACTATAGTTACTCAAATCAGTTTCTAGTCTCATCAACTCCTTTTCTTCAAATTTTGTATTTCATTAACTTGATTATTGATTCTAAGTTAGAATTAGTTACTTTACAATAAACACCTAACTTATGAAATTGCAGAAAATTCTTTATTGGGTAACGACCCTCCTCTTATGTTTGATGATGGTTATGAGCACGTTTTTTTATCTGACTAATACTGAAGAAGTTGGTAAGAATTTTGAATTACTAGGTTATCCAGCCGCTTTAGTTATCCCACTTGCTATCGCAAAGTTGTTAGCAGTAATTGCCATCTTGTCTAATAGATCCAAACTGTTAAAAAGACTCGCTTATTATGGACTAGGGATAAATTTTATTTTAGCTTTAACCGCTCATTTGATGGCTGGTGATGGTCAGTTTGGAGGGGCTGCAATCGCGATAATTTTGTTAGTAGGATCTTACTTCTACAACCAAAAGGTATTTGCTAGAAGCTGATTTAAATTGGTTGATATTTTATTATCGTTTCTATCTGTAATGGTTTAAGTCTATAGACTGTAAAAGAAGAAACAACATTATTAAAGCTTATATAGAATCTATTTTACATATTAAAATGTATCGATCAATTTCGCAAAAATTCATTTTAACCCGCATTAATTCACCAAAAACAGTGGCGGTTTGATTCAAGTAATTGATTTACAACAGTTTACTGTTCATTCTGAATGATTTTTGGTTCCTCAAATTTGGGGAACGATTTTGTCATCCCATTCGAAATCAATTACCTTATATTCAATGTGTTACATCATCTCAATGAATAACACCCGAATTTTTCGGGTTAATTTGGATTATTTGAAAATAGATCAAAAGTCTGTTGCGTTTTTATTAAGTCTCTCAAGTAGGTTCAATGACTTGTTGATACATTAAAATCTCAAAAACTACGATCAAAAATCCCTGACTCATTCGATAGGGTCTTTCTAGGTAAAATAGAATAGATTATAGTTGTTTATAAAGCATCACCAAAATCAGACACCGACTAATATTGAACTTAACCGCTGGATCATATCTCTTTTGTATTTGATGGTAGCTGTGTCTATTTATTGGTAATTGTATTTATTATAAAACCAGTTTAGATAAGTTTTATAAATAAGTTTTTTGGTTACGTTCAACTATGGAGAAGTCATCAACTATTGTCGATTAGCAAATTTGAGAAGAAGTGTATTAACCTTTTAGTTTTGATAGTGACTACTAAGGTGATGTACATGCCTTCTGATATTATCTACACTCTTAGTAATTTGTTTTACATATTTATAGAGTTCTGTTTCAAGCATGTATACCTGGCTCGAGTATGAAGTATAACCTACTTCATTTTTTGTTTCATTTATATTTCTTTCTATTTCCAGCAACAGCTTACACTCCCTCTTCAGAAAATGAATAAATTCTTTCATGTTGTACTCTTCTTCAAATTTCTTTATGTCCCGAAGAGTTATAGCGATTTCTTTGTCTTTACTTCTATCAGATAATTTTGAAAGTACCTTATAGAGCACACTATCATGATGGTGGATTTCTTTTAAAAGGTTAAAAATTTCAAATCGGTATTTTTCATTAATGCACAAGTTTGATAGTCCTTCATATGAAGATAACTTATCTGCTTCTAAATCCCATTTATAGGTAATTTCATCAATCTTCTCATCCAATCTAACTTCTTTGGATGTCTGAGTAAAACTCAAAAAGACAGGTAGTAAAAAAGAAAAAAAGAAATATATTCTCATGTGATCATATTGTTTTAACCCTTGATAATTAAGCCTTTCTGTTATTTACTTGATAGTCACATAACACGCATTATTCACCACAAACGGTGGTGAGTTGATTCAAGTAATGGATTTACCGTAGTTTTATAGAATCTTTTGCAAAACTGGATTTTTAGTTCAAATCGGGCTTTCAGAATTTCAAAAACATCGTTTACTGGTCGTAAATGAGGCTTTTGAAATTTTGAGTAACGAAGTGTTGGGCCAAAAGGCGGGTCTTTCAAAAGATTCTAATATTCATACTGAATGGTTTTTTATTCCCTTAAATTCGAGGAACGATGTTGCCCTCTCATTCGAAATCAATTACCTCCTATCCAGCGTGTTACCTCATTTCAATGAATAACACCCGAATTTTTGGGATAAGTCATACTCTAAATAAATTATCTTACAACAAAATCTTATTAAGACGTAATAACTAATTGATAACCAAAGATTACCTAGCTTACAAAGTAAAGTTATCACGATGATTGGTACTTTTCTTTTATTTAGCCCGTATTATTCTTTTTTCTTAAGAACAATTCATTATCCAATAAGTATTTGGAAAAACCTAAAGCTTTTCAAGAGCAAGATATTTCTACCATTGGCGTAAGAACACTAAAAGAGTACAGGGAAGATCATATTCTGAGTGCCCATAGAAACCATGATTTTATCTAAAGGAATCCTTTGCAAAACTGGATTTTTGGCTCAAATCGAGGCTTTCAGAATTTCAAAAACGTAGTTTACTGGTCGTAAATGAGGCTTTTGAAATTTTGAGTAACGAAGAGTTGGGCCAAAAGGCGGGTTTTTCAAAGG
>JBCCLN010000083.1:0-15103 GCA_039026865.1 Bacteroidota bacterium
CGAAATATGAAGTGGCTCATCGGATTTGCAATTGCTTTCCTCACACTGATTATGTCATTTTATAAGTTTATTATTTGATTACTGTTAGAAAAACTAGCTCTTAGCCGCTCTCATATTGGTAAAATCCGTGTTACTCAACCAGTCACAAAACCTTTTAATAAATTCATGAAATGTTTAAAAAGTCAAAGAAGTACAAAATTGGTATGGCCTTAAGCGGAGGAGGCGCCAGAGGATACGCTCATTTAGGAATATTAAAAGCGCTTAAAGAAAAAGGAATTGTGCCCGATGCCATCTCGGGCACGAGCGCAGGCGCAATAGCAGGGGCTTTTATATCGGCTGGAAAAGAACCTGAAGAAGCTTTTGAAATCATCAAAGGATATCGATTTTTTGATCTCAAAACAATTCGTTTACCTCGATCAGGACTTTTCAGTTTAGACAAAATCAAGGACTCGATAGAAAAAGAGCTGACTTACGATAGGATAGAAAATTTACCTATTCCATTATTTGTAGCAGTTACAGATATGCTGGAAGGAAAGATGGAATATTTTTCCGAAGGCCCACTTTCTCATACTGTTCAGGCTTCTTCCTCTATTCCGGTTTTGTTCAGTCCCGTAGAAATCGAGGGAAAGTTATATTCTGATGGTGGCGTGCTTGATAATTTACCTCTCAAACCATTAGTGAATTGCTGCAAGAAAACAATCATCATCAATATCAGCCCCATTCGCCCCATTAAAGAAATAAAAAACTTAGTACAGGTTGCAACAAGGATGTTCCAGCTGAGCATAAATGCAAGAGATTCAGAAAAGAAAGAACTGTGCAACTTCTATATTGAACCTCCGGATATAGAAAGATATGACTTTTTAGACACCAAACATGCAAGAGAAATTTTTGATGTAGGGTATAATTATGCTAGAGATCTTGAGATAACACTTTAAAAGTGGAAGAATTTAAGAATAATGTCAAAGTGATTCAGATTAAAATATTATAGAATGCGTGAATGGCTAATTCAAGCTACCTATTTTGAGAAAAATAACTCCCGGGATGGCAAATCCAGAAAATTCTAAAATGAAATGTCTTATTTAAAACGCTATTGATCCCATTATTTAAATAGCCAAGACTTTCTTTAACTTTTGTGTTCAATCAAAAAAAGCCTTATCTATCTATACTTACGTTCGATCGAAAAATCAAAAAAGAAATTTGATATTACAACGGAGATTTTTTTTATCGGGTCTATCTTAACGTAAAACAATGGCTTTGCAAAATGGATAAACAAACCGTGATCGAAGATATGGAAGAGCACTTAAGAAGTGCCAGGATCTTTAGAAATGAGAATCGCTTTCATTTAGCTATTATGGAATTAGAAGCAGCGCTAGAGCTCTGCGAAGAATATAAGGTCAATAAAGAAAAACGTCAGACGCTTTCTTTATTAGCTACCATTTATTTTGATCTTGGTAAAAACCGCAAGTCATTAGAATCTTATAAAAATGCGCTTTCGCTTGCCGAAATGGATTCGGAAGAAGAACAAATAGCACATATTATGCGTCACATTGCTGATGTAGAATGTGAAATTGGAGATCTTAAATCTTCACTGAGTCATTACGAAAAAGCCTTAAAATATTATCGCTCAAACGTAGGCAAGTATTCTTTGAGTTATGCTAACACAATCAGAGGTTTTGCGGTCTTAAAAGAAAAAATGGTAGACTATAGTACTGCCAAAAAGCTCTGGAAGGAAGCGAAATCTATTTACGAAAAACTCAAAATAGAAACGGGAATCAAAGAATGTATGGTTAGATTAAAAAAACTGGATGTAGCCTAGGAAAAAGCCTTAATGCTAAATATCAAGAAATTTTCTATCATTCTAAGCTTCTAAACTTTCCTGCAATTCTACTTCTTTCTCTGCTATCCATTTCTCTGCGTCAAGTGCACCCATACAACCTGATCCTGCAGCTGTGATTGCTTGTCTGTAGATTTTATCCTGTGCATCTCCCGTAGCAAAAACTCCAGGAATGTTTGTCTTGGATGATCCTGGAACTGTTTTTATGTATCCCTGTTCATCTAAATCTAACCACCCCTTGAAAAGATCTGTATTCGGTTGATGGCCTATGGCTACAAAAAAACCTTGAGCATCCAATATCCTTTCTTCCCCTGTTTGATTATTGACCACACGAACACCGCTGACCTCCTCTTGTCCCATCACTTCTTTTGTTTCAGTATTCCAAAGAATTTCGATATTGGGAGCATTGTTCACTCGTTGTTGCATTATCTTGGAGGCACGCATCTCATCTCTTCTTACAAGGATATAAACCTTCTTTACAATTTTAGAAAGATAGCTTGCTTCTTCCGCGGCTGTGTCTCCACCACCGACAACCACCACATCTTGACCTCTATAAAAAAATCCATCGCATACCGCACAAGCAGATACACCTTTTCCATTTAGTCTTTGCTCGCTTTCTATGCCTAACCATTTTGCAGAAGCTCCTGTTGAAATTATCACCGCTTCTGCCTCCACCTTCGTCTGCTCATCTACTATTACTTTATGGGGCCAATTAGAAAAATCCACTGATGTAATCATACCTGACCTGATTTCTGTACCAAAGCGCTCAGCTTGCTTTTGGAAATCTGTCATCATCTGAGGTCCCATTACTCCGTCGGGATAACCTGGATAATTCTCAACATCGTTAGTAATGGTCAATTGTCCACCTGGCTGACCTCCTTGATAAAGAATAGGTTTTAAACCAGCTCTTGCTGCATATATCGCCGCTGTATAGCCTGCAGGTCCAGATCCTATGATTACTACTTTTACTCTTTCTGACATCGTACGAAATGATTTTGAATTGAATAAGAAAGTAAATAAAAATGATTTTTCAAAAGAACATTATTACAACTTTCTTAGTGCTCTATGAATACGCAAAGTGTCCTGCTGGCTACTTTTGTAATTTTTCTTCTTTTTTCTCAGGTTTTGGTGGTCTTGGTATAAGTACCTTTCTAGATAACTTAAACTTTCCGGTCTTCTTATCAATATCAATCAATTTCACTTTGATCTCTTCGCCCTCTTCCATCACATCCGATACGTTTTCTACACGCTCCCATTTGATCTCTGAAATATGAAGGAGTCCATCTTTTCCTGGCAAGAACTCTACAAAAGCCCCAAAAGGCATAATAGACTTTACTTTCCCATCATATATCTCACCTATTTCAGGTTGAGCAACAATGGCTTTAATTCGTGCCTTAGCATTGTTGAGTGCAGATCCGTCAGAAGCAAAAATACTGACCTTTCCTCCTTCTTCATCTTCTTCAATATTCACCGTAGCTCCTGATTCTTTTTGGATTTCTTGAATGATTTTCCCACCAGGCCCAATGACCGCACCAATCAACTCACGATCAATTCGCATCATGTCCATCCTTGGAGCATGGGATTTTAAATTCTCTCGTGGTACTGAAATGGATTGCGACATCTCACTTAGGATATGAAGACGCCCCTCTTTAGCTTGATTCAGCGCCTTAGCCAAAACCTCATAAGAAAGACCATCTACTTTTATATCCATTTGACATGCCGTTATGCCATCCGTGGTTCCTGTCACTTTAAAATCCATATCACCTAAGTGATCTTCATCTCCTAAGATATCTGATAGAATAGCATAATTACCCGTATCGCCATCAGAAATCATTCCCATTGCAATACCTGATACCGGTTTTTTAAGCTTCACTCCAGCATCCATTAATGCCATAGTACCTGCACAAACTGTAGCCATTGAGGAAGACCCATTGGATTCCAGGATATCTGATACTATTCGAATGGTGTAAGGATTACCTTCATCTTCTGTAGGAATCATAGGCTTCAAAGCTCTCATTGCAAGATTTCCATGTCCTACTTCTCTTCTGCCCGGTCCTCTATTTGGTCTCACTTCCCCCGTTGAAAAACCAGGAAAATTATAATGGAGAATAAACTTATTATAGCCGGAGATCATCGCTCCATCTATCATTTGTTCATCTAGTTTTGTACCTAGCGTTACTGAGGTTAAGGATTGAGTTTCGCCTCGGGTGAAAATGGAAGAACCATGAGCTGAAGGAAGATAATCTACTTCGGTCCAGATAGGTCTGATCTCTTCTGGCTTTCTTCCATCAATTCTTTCCTTATTGTCCAACACAAAGTTTCTAACCGCTTCTTTTTCAATATCATGGAAATATTTACCTAATAAAAACTCCATTTCTTCAAGCTGTTCTTCTGTAAACTGAGAGATATATTCTTCGTAAACTGCTTTAAAAGACTCTTTTCTCCCTGCTTTATCAGGATTTTTCATTGCTGCCACTGCGTAGAGCTTATCGTACATGATTTTGTGCATTTCAGCTTTGAGCTCCTCGTCTTTAGGCTCATGATTATAGACTCTTTTTTCTGTAGCTCCTATTTCCTGGACCAGCTCTTCTTGAGCTTTACATTGTATCTTTATTTCTCCGTGTGCTTTCTTAATAGCATCAAGCATCTCAGATTCATCCACCTCATTAGATTCACCTTCTACCATCATAATATTATCGCAGGTACCTGCAACAATCAGATCAAGGCTTGCATTTTCTATTTCTTTAGGTGTTGGATTGATTTTATATTCATCATCATGTTTAATAACTCTAACCTCTGAAATAGGGCCACCAAAAGGGATGTCAGAAATGGATATAGCAGCAGAAGCAGCTAAAGCAGCCAAGGCATCAGGCATGATATCCTTATCTGCGGAAATAAGTTGAATAAATACTTGTGTATCTGCATGATAATCATCTGGAAACAACGGACGGAGTGCTCGATCCACTAACCTACTAATGAGCACTTCGTAATCAGATAGTTTTCCTTCTCTTTTCAAAAAACCACCTGGTATTTTTCCAGCAGCAGCAAATTTTTCTTGATAATCTACTGATAGCGGTAAGAAATCCGTCCCTTCTTTGGCCTCCTGAACCGAAACCACCGTTGCCAGAAGTTTCGCATTTCCCATGCTCACTACTACAGATCCATCTGCTTGTTTCGCGAGTTTTCCTGTTTCAATGGATACTTCTCTACCATCTGATTGTTGGAAGGTCTTTGTTGTAAAATTTGGAATCATAATAAATATAATAATAGGTGCTTATGCACCCTTGAGGTTATCTAATTAAAAAAAGGGATCTATAAAGTGATCCCTTTTGGTGTTCTTGTCTTTATTTTCTGATGTTCAGCTTAGCTATGATGCTTCGATACCTTTCAATATCATTTTTGTAGAGGTAATTTAAAAGTCTTCTTCGCTTTCCAACTAATCTTAAAAGACCAAGTCTCGAGGAGTGATCTTTTTTTTGTGTTTTCAAGTGTTCAGTCAAATGATTAATTCTTGTGGTGAATAATGCTATTTGACCTTCTGTTGAACCGGTATCTGTAGCTGAATTACCATGTTCTTTAAAAATTTCTTCCTTTACTAGATACATTCTAAATCTTCTTCCGCGCTAAGTTAAAGGCAAAGCTAGATTTATTTCGCTTTCTTGGCAAATTTGGCGCGAAGCTTTTCAATCCAAATGTTGTATATATCAATATCAAACAGCCTTGCATCAATTCTAGCCTGTCTTAAAAAGAAAAATCCAAATGGGAGTAACACAGCATTGGCCATCCATGCTGATGTATACGGATCCATTTGAAGTTCTTTCGTTTGTTGTTTACCTATGCTACCAATAATATAATAAATAATGAAAAATAATATTGCAATAATGACTGGAACGCCAAGTCCTCCTTTTTTTATTATTGCGCCTAATGGTGCTCCAATCATAAACATGATGATACATGCTAATGACATAGCATATTTTTTATCTCTTTCCAGAGTATAAAGATTCACATTTTTTTGCAGGTTATAAACTCTACTTTTTGTTGAAGAAATGTTAGCTTTAACGTTTCTTGCTTTGTTTAGCGCATTATTGAAAATCATTTTTTCCTTCACTTTCTGCAGGACTAGATATTTTCTCAAATTAGAAAAAGTAAGTGTATCTACATCTACTTCTTCAAGAATGAGCTTAGTGTAGGTATTCGCGTCTCTTTTTAAAGAATCTATTGCACTTGCTTTGATGGGCTTACTTTTTAAGACGATCTCATCTTCATTTTCAATAACCTGCTTAGGTTGTAAATCCTTTTTTAAAGTATCTTTTTGATTTTGCTTAATGATTAGCAATATTAAATTTAATGGAAACATTGTAGCAGATTGGACATATTTCTTTTGATAAGACTTAGTTGTTGAATCTAATGCCATACTATCTTTTTTCAGCGGCTGATTTTCCTCCAAAATCTTTCGTTTGTTTTGTAAATGATAATTAAAATACCTCTGAGTATTTAGGATGAAACTTGTTCTTTGTTTTACCATTTCATTTTTGAATGAATCAACATCATGAGTAAGCTCTGTCAGATTTTTCATTTGGCGGTTATTTTGAAATAACTCCTCATTTCTTCTCTTCAAGTCGAAAGAGGCTAGATTGAAAACAAGATCCATCTTCTCAAATTCTGTTCTGTAAAACTCATCGACCTGACTACCGGATTTAGCTTTTTCTGAATAATAATGGCCGTCAAATAACTCCAGCTTAAGATATCGCTCATCCATTATGGTGTACATTAGGCTTGAATCAGCTAAGATCACTGTTTTATTTCCTCGTCCTTCGGTATGATCATAGATGATAATATCTTTAAGGGTTTTTCCATCTGGAAACTTCTCTTTTACTTTAATACTATAGTCTGGAATTCCGTTGTAAAAAGCGCCTGCTTTAATATCTAGGGCCGGTTTGGTTTGCTTGATATCATACAATAAGCTGTATGCCTTTAAGTTAGCCGCTGGAATGATATTATTGTTGAAAAAGAAAACCCCAATAGAGACTAAACACACTAGGAGAAAAATTGGCCTTAGTGTTCTCACTAATGAAATACCTGCACTTTTGATCGCTGTCAATTCAAAATGTTCTCCAAGATTTCCAAAGGTCATGAGGGAAGCAACTAACACACCTAATGGGATGGCATTTTGCAGCATGTTCAGGGAAAAATAAAATAACAACTCTCCAAAGACGGAAAACCCTAAATTCTTCCCCACCAGATCGTCAAAGTACTTTAGCAGATATTGGATAAGAAGTATAAAAGTGGCTACCCCGGTAGTCAGTATAAAAGGCCCTATGAAGGACTTCAACATTAATACGTCTAGCTTTTTCAGATACATAGAATCATAAAAGTAGAAAAATGAATATCAGCAATTAAGATACCAGACCTGCATCCGCCAGACTGGTCATTATCCACCAACTATTTCTTTAAGATCATGAATCATAGACTCCCAAAGTTCGTTCGCTTCCTCGTCATCCATATCTGAATAATCAGTAATTCGTACATAAACGGACTGAGTTAGTTCATTCACATCGATATTAAATTCAAAGAAATTAGGATCATCATCATCTTCATCAACTACATCAAACCTTACATGATGGTTGGTTCTATTTGAGGTAAGCTTTGCTTGAGTTTCATCTCCATCCCAGATAAAGGTGTATAACTTATCCTCGTTATTTATGTTAACATCATCGGCAAACCACTGTGCTAAACCTGAGGCAGTACTGAAGTAGGAAAAGAGCATTTTTTTGGAAGCATTAAACTCAAATTCACCAATATATTCATTCTTAGCCATAGACTTCTAAATTTTTTATAAGGTAAATAAAAAAACCATTTTAGCAAGTTCAGTGAAAGAAATCTTTCCTAAATTTGCGTTCCCTTTTCAAATTTGGGTCTAATGGCTCCTGAAATTCTCAAAAATGGCGTGGTAGCTCAGTTGGTTAGAGCGTCGGATTCATAACCCGGAGGTCAGGGGTTCAACTCCCCTCCACGCTACATCATACATGTAGAAAAATTGTAAATTAAAGCAAGACATAACATTATTATGTATCAAACCTGGTTACTAGTATTCTCTATAGAAAGGCTGACTATCTATCCCTAAATAGATCTCATTATTTACACTCGGTAGTGTATAAAAACTGTTTGTTCATGAAGCACACACTTTTTAATATCTCTAATAACGGTGAGAGCATCTAACCCTTGACGTCACAATATCCTTACCAGACCATAAAGAAATGACTTAACAGAATCCTTTGAAAAACCCGCCTTTTGGCCCAACTCTTCGTTACTCAAAATTTCAAAAGCCTCATTTACGACCAGTAAACTACTTTTTTGAAATTCTGAAAGCCTCGATTTGAGCCAAAAATCTAGTTTTGCAAAGGATTCTAACAATAAATAGCCCGGCATCTAATCGTGCGAGCGTCCTATGAAATCCGAGATGGACCACTACCTGTAATTTGATGTGTCATAAGTCAATCATTCATCAATCTTGAATATATTTAAATCGAATTTTAAAACATTACACCGCTGAGGCGACTATGTAACATAAAATAGCTAACTAAAAGTGCCAAAGTGCCTTTGTAAGCTTTGATTTTCAAAAAGTTGCATTTTAGTTAGTGTCTCTAAGAAAAGACGAAAAACACGCTACTGAATCCTAAAACGTAGTTTTTTAGCAGAAGAATGAATTGAACCTATTTTATACTTTGGAATCTATTTTTTCAATTTTTTAGAAATTCATCCGAATTTTAGATGAATCAAAAGCGAACCAGTGATTTTATTGCTTTATTGTTAAAATCTCTCAAAGAGATTCAATGACTATTTGCATATTAAAATCTCAAAAAAACATGCTTTATGAGCTAAAAACATCGTTTTCTTTCAAAAGATACTGTGTTCTTAGAGACACTAGTTAGATGGAAAAACTCGGGTATTATTGGAGGTAATTGATTTTGGATTGATAGATCTGTAGGATTCATTGTACTTGATTTATCCAGATGACCCATTTTCTTTGTTTATAACTCTATTAAATGCCTTATTCAAAACATTCCTTAAAAAAACCCACTATACCTCTTTATAAGAGGTAATATTGGCTTTTTTGTGAAGGTTGTGGTTTAAACAAGCAGATGCTCTGCGTTACCTAATTCCATACATCCCTTCATTTCCGTTCTTAACCCTACGCTTTGGCTGCTGAATGTAAATCCTGTCAACTTGTTTTAGAACGATACAGGTCTAATTTCCCAAGACAAATTCCTGCTTGTGCTCCTGAAGTGCTCTCCACTTTCCTGCCCGATTCAAGCTGTTCTGTGTCCTTCTTTCGATAGACCTTTCAAATTTTTCTACAGCTTTTTACGCTGTCTTTGGAATAGAACTTCTTGTAATTTTTCAGCTAAATGCTTGCGCCTTTGATTCACTCCACTTCTTTTAAATGGCTTTCCAAGATATTACATTAAAATTGAGTTGACCTGAACCCTTTAGAGGAACCGTAAATAATCGCTGAAATCCGAAAAACAAGCGTATCTCTATATTAAATTAACAACCTTCTTTATCACAGTCTCTGTTTGGCCCTGGATCACTGATAGGAATATTTCTATACACTGTTATTGTATCTTCACATCCAGTATTCCCAATTACCGTTATCGTCCCTATTTTATCACTATCATTAGCTGTATTAGGATTACCTGTAAAGTCATTACATGTTACTGTAACAACTCCACCTGATTTACTTGTACTTATCCAGCTACGATTATCGATAATATTATAATAGGTAATCTCTGTTAAAGCAACATAAAATTTCTTAGTTCCTCCATTTTCAAGGAAAAATAATCTTGCTACAGAAGTGGCGTTTAATGTACATACTGAGGTATTATCTCTTTCTTCTTCTACATCTCTCTCCTGTTCTACTGGCTCATCTACATATTGAAGACTACTCTCATGAACAGTCCTTTCCAAGTTATCTCTTTTGGCAGGACCAATTTCTTCATCTTCTTCTGAACAGGAAACTATCATTAAAGCAATAGCTATCACAACAAAAGTTTTAAAACTAAATAACGAACAATTTTTATTTTTCACAACCAATAATTTTTTGATAATCTCTCCAAACATACTTTTGAATACATTCATTACAGTTAATGGAGCTATTATTTTCGACGATTGGTCTTAAATTGAGGACAATATGATGCTAAACTTGATTAAAACTTATGAAGAGTCTTGGACAAATCTGCTTATGCTTTATTTGATGGTAGTCTATTTAATCTAAGAAGAAGATACTATCCATTTGCCTTCAAATAATTTACTCACTCTCTTGCAAAACGGATACTCCATTTCTTTTTAGCTTGATAATACACTTGAAATTCTCAGACCATATTTTTTTGATCTTTATTGTCTACTTATACAGACAGTTGGACAACTCACAGAAAATCAGGTGATTTATTTGTTGATGGCATTCACTCCCAGCATAACACCCCCTCAGCTAGTACTTGGTCAAAGAAAGGGGAAAAGCGGTATATTTCTTCAAATTGTGGCAGAAATAGGATCAAATTAGACGAGGCGTATGCTCCTCATAGTCAGGAAGTCATCATTAGAGAAGATGCTTCTATCGGACGCATAATCTACCCTTAGCATTACTCCAAATGATACCAGCGCATTGCTTTGATCAAAAAGAGTTGATCTGTATTTCCGACCATGCCAGATACTAGAGAAGTAAACGAGTCAAGGGATTCTTAATATAGCGTAAAAAAGGATCATCACTTGAATATTTTTATCCCTTTATTCCCCAAATCTCAACTTAATTAAACGACTTTGGAAGTAGTTGCGAAAAGAGGTGAGTAACATCACCTACTACGAAAAATTCTAGGGTTTCAAATCAACCATTTTTATATTTTTAACCAATAGAGGATTAAAAAGGGCTGTTTAATCCGAATTTCGAGACATGTAAAAGTAACATAGAGCAGCTAGCTTTCGGTGGTAGCAATGCAGGCCGACGAATTTAATGGTGATTGGATCCCTACCCGAATTTTGGATGGAATGTAAAGCTCTGATTGAAAAATCAGGGCTTTGAAATAGTAATTGGAGATTAAGCATAGCACTTACATCCTGTATGTAATATGTAGGTACTATTATTAAGAAACAGGTGGCCAGAACGGGGATCTTATCTTTTTAGCCGAATTAACTGCTACATGAGAGGAAGTTAGATGGAAAAATTTGGATGTTATTCATTGAGATGATGTAACACGTGGAATAGGAGGTAATTTATTTCGAATGAGAGGACAACATCGTTCCTCAAATTTGAGGAATTAAAAGTCATTCAGTATGAATATTCAACTACTATAGATCAATTACTTGAATCAACCCGCCACTATTTGTGGTGAATAATCGGATTAAATCATTTGGGAAACGATTTTGAAATCATCAAAACGCAATTTTAAAATTCTGATAGTAAAAAAAAAGAAGGCCTAGATTTTCCAGGCCTTACATGTTGCATTCAAAATTTATTCAGTTAGAGAGAAAATACCTTTGGCATAGTTACCATCAATAGTTGCACCTGCTATTGCTGTCCCCGCTTCAGGATCAATTTCATAAATACTGGCATAACTACTACTACTTACTCCTAAATATAACTTGCCATCTTCAATCATATATGCAGCATTCCATCCACCTCCCGCTAAGGGAACATCTTCAAGAAGTGTAAATGTTTGGCTTGTTAAGTCAATAATACCTGTAGAAAGAATAGGCAATGGAGAGTTCGGTGCATACGTTGCCCATGCATAATCAGCATTTGTTTCATCTTCCTGCAAAACCCGAAGGACAGCTTTACCATTACCCATATAAAACATGTCATTAATCTTGTATCCTCCACTTAACGTCTCAAAATCGATATGGAAGCTCTGGTCGAACTGCGTCTCACCATTCTTGATCCTAAGGATTGCCGAGTTGTTTGACGATGTTGGGAGGTAGCCGCAGGCAAGAGAAGAAGGAGAGTATGTGTAGATATCTCCATTTTCATCTATCTCTAGTGCATTAGTACCAGAGTATCTGCCGATGTTGGATGCTCTTTCATCTGAGATCACCTTTTCAAAAGTGAAATCGGGATAGCTGAAAACGGCTACTCTAGCTACATTTGAAGAAGGAATAATAATACCTCCATCCGTAAGGTAATACGAAATGAAAAGTTTATCATCTCGGACTTTCATATCTGTAGGAAACCCAAGCAGTCCTTCCTCTTCCACGTCTCCAAAGTTTGTTTCGGTGGAGGCAGTTATTTCCATGTTGTCAGTATTTATTAGATAAATGGTTTTACTTGAAATTCCTGTCCTCGGAGATGTTACCATTACCATCGTACTTTCATCAATAAAGTCAAACCCAAAAGCAGCTTCATTGGTAAAGAAACTTTCCCCCTTTACGAGTACACCATTCTCCAACTCATAGCTTGTAAATTCAGGAGCAGAAGTAAAACCAGCTGTAATGATTTGATCAGGTCCTTGCAAAAAGGTCATCCATGCAGGTTGTTCAAAGCCATTGTTGACTGGTGAAATGGTGCCTTCAGTAACTGAAATAGCCGATGAAAGTACGTCCGTAGCGGGATCAGTCGCTGCTTCGATCCCTACGAAATAAGATGCTTCCGCTGCCACATCTATTGGATCATCATCAGAGCAACTCCATAGCATAGCTGCTCCAAATACAGTCAATAAGAGACTGTAGAATAAACGTATTATTTTGGTTGTCATTTGAGTTATATATTAAATTATTAAAGTAAAAAGTATCTAATCTTGAAACTAAAGGCCCTTCCGGGTCGGATTTGTTGAAAATTATCATAAACCCTCGCATCCCATAAGTTGGAAATGCCAAAGGAAAAATTATACCGCTCTTCATTCATGCTGTAAACCACATCCAGATTAGTGGTCCATTGCTCAGGAACAATCCCTTTGTCCTGGCTTGCAAGGTTTTCCCATCGGTAAAAAAAACTATGAACGTAACTTTCAGTAAGCGACAAAGAGAAGCTATCATCAAAAGAACGAACACCAGATTTACGATAAGAAAAAGCCACATTACCAAAAAGATATGGCTCATTCGGAGTCCTTGCTCCATATTGCGAATTTTCGACTCCTACCTCACCATTCCGCCAACGGCCATTATCTCTTTTATCAAGATAAGTTCCATTTAGTGTCACTAAAAAAGTATTATTGAAGCTATAATTTGATGATATATCTATTCCCTTGGATAGTACCTTCTGATTATTTAAATGATAGGTATATACACCTCTGATTTCAGGTATAATGAAATCTTCAGCATCCCTGATAAAACTATTGAC
The DNA here is from genome assembly GCA_039026865.1 of Bacteroidota bacterium. GTDB lineage: Bacteria > Bacteroidota > Bacteroidia > Cytophagales > Cyclobacteriaceae > Ekhidna. The sequence continues at coordinate 13,161 of JBCCLN010000083.1, forward strand.
CGATATAAACAAAGGATTGCCAGATTGTGAGTTATAGATAAAGCCAAGGTTATAGTTATGACTACTTTCTGGAAGTAGTGAAGGACTGGGTCTCACATTAAGTCCATTTCCAAAGAGCTCGACTGACTCAGGAAAGCGGGTAGCGTTTTCATATGAGGCCTTTATTTGAAATTTTTGAATGAAAAAAGAAGCAGTAAAACCAAATCCGAAATTATCATGGCTTTGATTAAATGGTATTTCTGCATCCCCAGAGTAATCGGTATCGATTGATGAAAGTGAATAACGATAATATTTAGTAAAAACACTGCTTTTTAAGCGTCCTTCTAAAAAATTTTGGGTGTATGCTCCACCTAAGACCTGTTTCTTCACGGTATTAGGATATCTAAATTGCGTAGCCCTTTCAGCTTGAAGTGGATCAGTTCCTTGTATGGTATAATCGTTTAGACTATAGTTAATTGCAATATTCTGATTGGGCGTAAGTGCATACTCGGCATTAAAATTCCCTAAATAATTTTTAATATCACTTGTAAACCAAGTCTTCCGGTTTTCTATTTCTCCAACGTTAACAGTATCTGTTATTTCTCCAAACCAGTTATAATAATAGCTACTTGTGTCAACAGTAACCTCATCTGAAAAAACTGCCACGAAATAACTGCTGACATTTAATTTATCATTTAACAATCCAGCTTTGTTGTATGAAAAATTGGTGATGATCTTTTCTTCTTCTTTAGCTACTTGCCCGTAGGGCCGTTTTGCCTGTCCTATCGCATTTATTGCTTGTTGAATTGCATTATAATTATCAGAATACATAATCCCAACTAGCAGTTGGTCTGCAAAAGAAGTCCCTAAATACCCGGTCTCTATCCAAGACATTTTTGAATTGTAATCGTCATGAAAACGCTCTACCCATGTTTCAAAATCATCTTCTTTGCCCGTATCCCAGTTTACGAGATAAACAGGAACTTTATAATTGTTTTGTGAAGTATTATAGAACGATTTGGCCCTTACTGCAAATCCTGATTTTTCTTGTCTATGCTGTGCATTTAATGAGATAATATGCGTTCCAAAAGAACCTACGGAATAGGAGACATCCAGATAAGAATCATCTCCGGAATCTGTTAATATATTAATCGCTCCTCCTAAAGCGTCGGAAGATAAGTGAATAGGTACTACGCCTTTATATACTTCGATCCTATTAATTAAATTGGCAGAGAAATTATTGAGTGATAATGAAGAACCAAAATAATCCATTGGAACTCCGTCTAGAAAAACTCTTAATTGACTTCCGGATAGCCCATTCAACGATAAAGAAAATGGTGAACCAAGACCCCCTGATTGTCGAATATTAACCCCTGAAATTTTACCCAGAATATCATTAGCGTTAATACTTAAATTTTCAAATCCCTTTGATTCTACCACCTCCACAGCATAAGCTTGCTCACGTACCACAGTGGCTTGCGACTTACCTAAAACAGTTATTTCTTCCAACTGACTAATGCTGGACTCCAATTCAATTTTTCCAAGTTCTAATAATTCTCCTTTGGTAATCATAACCTCTAGAGTAGTTGCTTTACTGCCCGAAGAACTTATCTCTAGTTGGTGGATACCGGCATTTGGTACAGACAAATTAAATTTTCCGTAGATATCAGCTACAGTTCCTATACCTGTACCTTTCAGGCTGATAGTTGCAAAAGAGACTTCAACTCCTTCTTCATCAACGATCTGTCCTTGTATCTCTTGGCTGTAAGAAAATAACACTAGAAGTATACCCGTTAATAGAAAAATAGAAAAACGCCTCTTCATCTATGTTTAAATATTGGAGCCGCGAATTTGATAAAATATATTTATTTAAAACAATAGCTATAAGTAGTGATTTTCAATGAATTTTAGTTTTAATGAGTTACTATTCAGCTACTTAATCGATTGATTATCAAATATTTAAA
>JBCCLN010000084.1:0-15079 GCA_039026865.1 Bacteroidota bacterium
CGAACGCTTGACTGCAGAACGCATCAAAAACTGGACCCCCCGTGTGCTCATGGGAGCGTGATGATCCTTACCCACAAAGACCCACTCCTTGGGTTGACAGGCCTCATAGTACTTCTTCAGGCCTTGGGCCAATTGTACAGAGAGCGGGACATAGCGATCCTTGTTGTACTTACTCCGACGGATATGGATTTGCATACGATCAAAGTCAATGTCTGCCTGCTTGAGTTTGATTACTTCCGAGATCCGAAGTCCAGCCGAATAGACTAGACACAGCAAAATCCGGTGCTTCAACAGCTTGGGAGCATGAAAAAGCCGCTTGCATTCTGCGCGACTTAGTACCGTGGGCAAATCCTTCATCCGCTTGATACTGGGCAAACGGATGGCCCGATCTTCACGACCCACCAAACGAAAGGCATAGCGGAGGCCATAAACAGTGTGTTTAAAATAACTAAAGGAAGGAGACTCGTGATCACGAAGCATCAACAGGTAGTCGTTGATCTTTTCCTCGCTTAGCTCCAGGGGGTACACCCAAAATACAGACTCAGTTTGGCCAGGCAGCGACCATAGTTCGAAAGCGTACTTTCACTTTGTCCATTCAGACGGACCTTACGAAGCATCTGCTGGTACATCGCATCAAAGCCCGCAATATCCGTGCAGGCTCTTTCAATTACTGTCTTTTTTTCATACGTTGAATCTTAGTATTGTACGTAGCCTAAAGCTAGGCTAAAGACTGGTAAGTTACTAGGCTTTAGCTGCACAAGGCTTCGTTCAACAAAAGCTATAATCAATAGCGCCCTGCAGGACGCTACTGCTCATAGCCAGGCCGTTAGCTGGTTAAAATAGTCCAAAATAGGCCGTTAAAATAAGACACTTAGCCAAAATCAAATCGAATACGTAAATTGAAGGAGTTAGAGCATCTAGTTAAAAGAAAACCAGATAATGAGGTTTTGAGTTATGAGTATTCAATTAAATATTCCAGAGAGCTTAAACATAAGTAAGTTCGAAATAAGTATGTTATTGGCCTCCAAACTTTTTGATGAAGGGCTAATCTCTTCAGGTCAAGGAGCTACTATGGTAGGACTTTCTAAGCATGCATTCATAGAAATGTTAGGCAAATATAAAGTCTCAATTTTTCAATACGGCATAGAAGAAATTGAGGAAGATATAGCTAATGCCTGAACAAATTATTATATCCGATGCCAGCGTGCTAATTGCCTTAGCAGATATAGGGAAATTAGAAATCCTTCGAGAGCTCTATAACAACATTACAATCACAGATGTAGTAAGGAATGAGGTTCATGCAGAATTACCAGACTGGGTAATAGTAAGTACAAATTATGACCCTCAACAAATGCAAGTCCTAGAATTGGAGCTAGATGCTGGAGAAGCAAGTGCAATTGCCTTGGCCATGAAAATACCAAATAGTACATTAATCCTAGATGAAAGTAAGGGGAGAATAGCAGATAAAAGACTAGGACTGAAAGTTACAGGGACTGTTGGAATAATTATAAAAGCAAAGAGACGAGGAATAATTCAGTCAGGTAAAGAGATATTGGATGCGCTTGAAGAACATGGATTCTGGCTTTCTCAAAAATTAAAAGCAGATATTCTAGAACGACTGGAGGAATAGAAAAACCAGTAACAAAACCTAAACTCCATACTCAGTTGGCGCTGCGTACGAAAGTTTAGCTAGTCGTTAGAGCACATATAAAATATAAAAAACATGAATAAAAGTAAATTTTTATTTACCTTTGCTTAAAGAAAATAAATTGAAGTGTTCCCAGTTTTTAAAGATTTTACGGAAGGATGGTCGGTATCCAGTTTCTCAAAAAGGGTCGCATATAAAAATGAAACATCCGGAAAAACCTGGGGTAATTATTTTTCCAAACCATGGAAGTCAAGAATTGGGTAAAGGCTTGGAAAAAAAGATAAGGAAACAAGCAGGAATCAAATGAAAAAAATAAAAAAGAAATTCTTGTTCATGGTAGAGAAAACGGATACCGGGTTCTCAATTTACTCATCAGATCTCCCTGTATTTACGACAGCCAAAAACAGTGCTGAAATCTATCCAAATATTCTAGAGGCATTGAACCTTTACTTAGAAGACTTGGGTCAAATAGCTGGAGCAGGCAACATCAAACTTCAACTTGATCTTCAACAATTTTTTCAACACTATCGGGTGATCAATGCGAAATATTTAGCTCAAAGAATCGGGATGAACGAAACCCTCCTTTCACAATATGTTCAAGGCCATAAAAATCCTTCGGAAAAGCAGTCCAATAGAATTCTTCAAGGCATTCACGAGATTGGAAGGGAACTGAGTGAAATAAACCTGATAAATGGATAAAAAGTGCTCTAACACAACCTATCCCTAATTCTCCGCTAAGGCTACGAACTAGGGATAGCCACTCGTAAAAAAAATAATCCAATACAAATGAATAGAGACTTTTTTCGATCAATTTACAACCATCCCTTAATTAGTACAAAGGATTTAAACGAGTTAATCAGCTGGCACGAAAAAATCAATTTTGAAAAAGGTTTTGCTTTTTTAGAAAGTGGTAACATAGCTAATGAATATTATTTGATAGAGAGCGGATTACTTAGAGCATATGTTCACAATTTTGAAGGAAACGAAATCACAACTGAATTTTACAGCACAAATGAATCTTGTATTGAGGTATCTTCCCTATTTCAAAGAATACCTACAAAAGAAAATATAATAGCACTTACAGATGGAACAGCTTGGAAAATGGAATTTGATAAATTTCAAGAGTTATTTCATAAAATAGAAGGTTTTAGGGAATGGGGTCGAGCTGGGATGTCTTCACGACTGTTTATGTATAAAGAACGAAAAATTGAAATGGTTACCAAAAGCGCAACAGAAAGGTATAAGGATTTAATAAATGATAAGCCTTCAATTATTCAAAATGCGCAGATAAAACACATTGCTTCGTATTTAGGAATAACAGACACTTCATTGAGCAGAATAAGGAAAGAGATAAGTTTCGATTAAATATTTGCTGTCATATGGCAGGAATATTTACAAATAATGTACCTAATATTGTAATTGTAAAATAATTTTCACCCAGCAAAATTAAATCAACTATAATATTTAACTAATGAAACAGACACTTATCGTATTAATTTGCCTTTCAAGTATTTTTGTCAATGCACAAATTCCAAATTCTTTATCAAAAATGGATAAGGTATATGGATTGTCTAAATTTTGGCAAGAGGTTAATTATAATTTTGTATACCTCAATAAAATTGACAAGGATAAATGGGAAAATGATTACAAAACCTTAATAGAGGAAGTTCAAAAGACAGAAAATGATTACGAGTATTATCGTCTTTTACAAAAATTTTGTGCAACTCTGAAAGACGGACATACTAATGTGAATTTTCCTGACACAGTAGAAAAAAATTTATACAATACGTATTTCGGGGAATATCGCTTGTTTTTAACGAATATTGATAACAAGGCTATTGTTACCCGAACAAATCTTAGTAAAAAGGATGAAATTCCAATTGGAACTGAAGTTGTAAAAGTTAATGGGATAGACACAAAGACTTATTTAGAAAAAGAGGTTATTCCATATATATCCTCGTCAACCGATTATATCATATTAGATCAGGCAATTTGGAAGATGTTTAAAGCCCCAAAAGGAACAAGTTTCGACATTACCTTCCAATTACCTAATGGAGAAATCAAAGAATTAAAATTAACGCATACAGAAACCACCGAAAAAGAAGTTTATCCTGAGTTCGATGATTGGCAGTTATTTGAATTTAAGTGGATAGACCAAAATATAGCTTATATTTCATTAAATTCATTTAGTAATCCTAAAATTGATACTCTGTTTCTTGAAAAATTACCGGAATTATATAATGCAGAAAAACTAATCATTGACCTAAGAAAAAATGGAGGTGGTAGTACTTATGTAGGTCGTGATATTCTTCAATATTTGACGAATGACACTCTACTATTCGGATCTGCACAACAAAGTCGCTTACACATTCCTGCATACAAGGCATGGGGACAATGGACAGCACTTAAAGATACGTTAGGTGATCAAATGGCAACCCAAGCGTACTTGTCTTCTCGTGATAATTTTTATCACAATTTCCCTTATGAAGCTGATACAATAAGGATGAAAGAAAAACGATTAGTTGTACCAACTGCAATACTAATTGGACACGGTACCGCTTCGGCAGCGGAAGATTTTTTGATATATGCAGATAATCAAGATCACATGATAAAAATCGGTGAGCCAACTTTTGGAAGTACAGGACAACCAATGCTCTTTGAATTACCTGGAGGAGGCTCTGCAAGAGTTTGTACAAAAAAAGATACTTATCCAAATGGAAAAGAATTCGTCGGGTATGGAATTTTGCCTGATATTGAAGTGAAAAAATCTTTTAAAGATTATATGGAAAATAGAGACCCTATTCTTGATAAATCAATTCAATACTTGAAAGAAAAATAGAAAACTGGCTACAATACCTAAGGCTTCAAGCGGCTCGTAGAGCCCAGCTCTGAAGCCTCGGTTGAACGTCGCCCTATGGGGATTGAATAAGGTTGAATCTTTCCGATGAAGGTAAAATGGGCTAGTAGGCGGGAGATAGTAGGCTGTTTTTATGCGTTCATTATGAGTTTGGAGCTTGCTTTGGAGCCTGTCTTAGGGGGTAATTTCCCTTTATTGCACCAGGAGGCTGTCCCGTCTTGCACAGCGGGTCAAGGTTTAGGCTCGAACATTTTCACGTACAGGCGGTGCCCTTCTGGGCAAAAACACCTGCAGGGTTTTCATGCTCTTTTTCCCACAACAAGGGCATATTTGTGGATCGAAGGGAGTGGGCTTGGGCCGCTGGTAAGGGGTCTGGTTGATACGTTGTGCCGGTAGGTTTTCCAAGGCATTTCGAGCTATGTTCAGTTTTCTAACTTTATGCCTGCTAGCCAGGAAGCCATAGTGGCGTATTCTGACAAAGCCCCATGGCAAGATATGCATGGCAAACCTGCGGATGAACTCCCCAGCCTCTAGGCTCATTAGCTTCTTTTGGCCCCCTCTTCGATAATCTTTGTAGGAAAAAGAGACCCTTTGGGCATCCATCTGGATAATTCTATGGTTGGACAGGGCAACCTTGTGGGTGTATCTACCCAGGTATTCAATTACTTGCTTCGGTCCACCAAAGGGTCGCTTGGCATAGATTACCCACTTTTTGGCAAAGAGAGAGTTGAATAGACCCTGTTCTAGCTGGAGCTCACTTTGCTGGGCATATAAGCGCAGCAAAGCCACAAACTTGGCCCGGAAGACCTTACTCATGGCCTTGACCGGGAAAAGGAATTTGCCTTTGTTTTGGGCTCTTCGCCATTTTCCTTGTGGAGTCAATCCTCCAGCAGGAACGATACAATGCAAGTGGGGATGTAACGAGAGATTCTGCCCACAGGTATGCAAGATCGCAATCATGGCAGCTTCTGCCCCTAGCTGTTTGGGAGCACTGGCAAAGGCCTGCATCGTCTGCCAAGCCGCCTTGAACAAAAGCGTATATACCCCCTTGGCTTGCTTTATGGCAAGTGCATTGAGCTCGCTGGGCAAGGTGAATACCAAATGAAAGTAGGGAACGGGTAAGAGCTCCTCTTCTCTGGCCCTGATCCAGGCTTCTCTTTGTTGTCCCTGGCACTTGGGACAGTGCCTGTTACGGCAGCTGTTGTAGCTGATCCGTACATGACCACAGTCCTCACAAGCATCAAGGTGTCCACCCAATGCAGCCGTTCTGCATTGGGACAAGGCCTTGAGCATCCTTTTTTGATGACTACTCAAGCGGGTACTTGACTCTATCTCGCTCCACTTATCTCTGAGTAGTGTACCCAGTTCATACCTGGGTCGCATCGGGATAGAGCGTATCAAATGGACTATGGGCCTGCCTTGCCACTCTTTGGGCTACATGAAGATATACCAAAGTCGTACTTACATGCTCATGCCCCAAGAGCTTTTGAATCGTGTAAAGGTCCAGCCCATCTTCCAACAGGTGAGTGGCATAACCATGCCGAAGGCTGTGCAGACTTACCTTTTTCTCAATCCCCGCACGCTTGACTGCAGAACGCATCAAAAACTGCCCCCCCCGTGTGCTCATGGGAGCGTGAGGATCCTTACCCACAAATACCCACTCCTTGGGTTGGCAGGCCTCATAGTACTTCTTCAGACCTTGGGCCACTTGAACTGAAAGGGGCACATAGCGATCCTTGTTGTACTTACTCCGACGAATGTGGATCTGCATGCGATCAAAGTCGATATCTGACTGTTTGAGCCCGATTACTTCTGAGATCCGAAGTCCAGCCGAATAGACCAGACACAGCAAAATCCGGTGTTTCAACAGCTTCGGTGCATGAAATAGCCGTTTACATTCTTGACGACTCAGCACCGTGGGTAACTCCTTCATCCGCTTGATACTGGGCAAACGGATAGCACGATCTTCACGACCCATCAAACGAAAGGCATAGCGAAGCCCATAAACAGTGTGTTTAAAATAACTGAAGGAAGGAGACTCATGGCCCCGAAGCATCAACAGGTAGTCATTGATCTTTTCGTCGCTTAGCTCCAGGGGGGTACACCCAAAATAGAGGCTCAGTTTGGCTAGGCATCGACCATAGTTCGAAAGCGTACTTTCACTTTGTCCATTGAGACGGACCTTACGCAGCATTTGCTGGTACATCGAATCAAAGCCTGCAATATCTGTGCAGGCTCTTTCGATTACTGTCTTTTTTTCATACGTTGAATCTTAGTATTGTACGTAGCCTAAAGCTAGGCTAAAGACTGGTAAGTTACTAGTCTTTAGCTGCCCAAGGCTTCGTTCAACAAAAGCTAAAATGTCAATTGCCCCTATGCGGGGCAACTGCATTTAGCAAGTCCGTTCTCCGCAAGCAAAAATAAAAAAGCCTAGAGGTCATCTCAAAAATGTTTTTGTTGCCGAAGCGCACATTTTCAAAACAGATCGAGATGCCTTTTTGAGCACGTAGCCGTAGCTACGGGCGAAAAAAGCAGCGCTGAGCTGAGAAGAAAATGCGCGGTGCAGGCCAAAGGATAATTTTGAGATGACCTCTAGTATAAAAAGTTATGTTATGAACCTGCATGAATACATTAAGCAGAATTACGATTCAACTTATGAAAAATCAGACTTGCCATTTAAGGTTGTTCAAAAAAAAGTAAAGAAGGGAACTATAATTCATGCTTATAATGAAATTGGCAGTAAGGTGTACTTCCTTAATGAAGGCGTTGCGGCCTCAACTATAATTTATGGTGAAATTGAAAAAACCTTAAATTTTTATTTCCAACATTCCTTTTTTGCAGCCTTTGCCTCTGCCAAGACAGGTGAACCTTCAAACGTGCAGGCCACTGCCATTACGAACTGTATAATTGAAGAATACTTAATTAAAGATTTTGAAATAGCTAGTGAATCCTCGCTTTTACTAAATAAAATCGGAAGGATAGAAATGGAGAAGATCTTCATGATAAAGAGCCAGCGAGAAATGGACTTTTTAACAAAGACAACAGAAGAAATGTATTTAGATCTAATCCAGAATAACCCCAGAGTAATACAAAATATCCCCTTAAAGAAAATAGCCAATTACTTGGGTATCCTTCCGGAAACCTTGAGTAGGATCCGAAAACGCATAATTTCTTGACTTGAAGTCAAGTTTCTTTTTCAAAGTATTGGTTTCATTTGCACTATACAATTCAAAGTCCACTCCTTTAATGTTGGGGCTTAGTATTGACTGAAGTTTGACCATTGTCTTTTTTTCATTTAAAATAATGAAACGAAATGTACAAATTTCTTATAGTGTTTATATCAATTTTCCTGATACATAAGTCCTTGCATGCTCAAAACAGTAATATAGATGGTATAAGCAGCAAATCTTTAAATGATCACATTGGTGTATCTGTTGGCTATAATCAAGGTTACTTTAAAGACCTATTATTTTCTCCCTTGAACTACATACAGGGTGGAGCATTGTATGGCTTGCGCTATGTTCGTCAAAGTCCCAACGATAAAAATCTTATAGAACTCAATATGCAATACAGTTCTGGAGAGCTTAATGTAAGTGATTTAGACAACTTTACAGCTTCATACCTATTTGGTAAGTTTAAGTTAGGGTATTTACATAGAATATCACTGATCAAGCGTAATAACTTAAAGGTATATTTAGGAGGAGAATACCAAACACAAATCCATTCTTTAGAATGGCTGGATGCTTCGGTTGCCGCTAGTTGGTTTGGTACGCACGGCCTCCGAGTAAAAGCGCTAGCAAGTTATCAAATCCAAAAAAGACACCAAGTACAAACAGCTTTAAGTATCCCTGTTTTTCAAAGTTTAGTGCGCCCACCTTTTAATGTTCGTGATGAGTTTGTGGATGAGAATCAAGATAATATTCTTGCATTCGTTTTTAGAGGTGAATCCGCTTCTCTAGATAAATACTTTGCTATAGACTGGGAGACTTCCTATTATTTTGAACTATCTAAACGATTGGATATGCTATTTACCTATCAAATGATTTATCAGCGTGTATTTGATGTACATAGGCTAATACAATTCCAAAACCAGTTGAATATAGGAGTAAGCTTTAAATTTTAATACATGAGATATACATATGTTTTGCTTTTACTTCCGCTCATCTTCGTCTCATGCGAGGAGGCAATTCTCGGAGACTTTCCAGCGAATGATCCTGAAAGTGTTTTTGAACTTTTTTGGGATGACTTTGATAAACACTATTCACTTTTCATAGAAAGAGATGTTAACTGGGATAGTCTGTATACTGTTTACAGACCTCAAGTGACTGCGACAACAACAGAGGAAGAACTTTGGATTATTTGCACAAATCTACTTGAACATTTAGACGATGGTCATACATTCATGCGGAAGTACAATCCACTAGAAACATTCGTTTCTGGTGGTCAAACTTTAAATCAACAATCAGAACAGGAATTTAGCACTAATCTAGTTCGTTCTGAGTATTTGGCCACTACAACAGATTTACCCTCAGAAGATATTTTTTATGGTAAATTAAGAGATAAGGATATTGGATATATTTATCTGGCCCATCAAAGCGGCTCTGATGCTTCTATGATTGATCAAGTAATTGATGTGCTAAAAATACATAAAGCTATAATTGTAGATATTCGACAAAATGCAGGAGGAAGCGCATATTATGCAGCACGAATTGCTGGAGTTTTTGCTGACAGTGAACAACTTATTTACACTTCTGCTACTCGAAATGGTAAAAACCATGATGACTTTAATACTCCAACAGAGTTTTATAGTCAAAAAGCAGGTGACGAACAGTATTTAAAGCCTGTAATCGTATTGACAGATAGAGGAACTATTAGTGCCGGTGAGCTCTTTTTATTGCACATAAAAGCATTTGCCCATGTGACACAAATCGGAACTACAACATCAGGTGATTTTGGGAGAACTAGTAATAGAAGGTTTTTACCTAATGGATGGACTTACCGCTATTCAGTTGGTAGAGTTTTATTACCAGATGGACAGAATATAGATGGGATTGGGTGTATCCCAAATGTATATATCAAGAATACTATAGGAGATATAGCTGCTAATAATGATAAAGTTCTTGAAAAAGCAATTGACTACCTATGGACAACTTATGGTATTGAATAAATAGAAGTTGAGGGTTGTTGTAAGAAGTAAGTAAAGCAGAGAAATACGGCTATTACTTTTTCTAAAAAATAAGAAATTCAAGCGTGGCAAAAGGCAGCAGAGAACAATGAGTATGATGTTCATGCCTCCCATTCGGTCGGCACGCCACATACACTTACCGTTAGGTGACACGAAAATCAAGTATGAAACCCTTTAATGATGTTTTGCGTTACTAACGTAAAGCGTTATTTATTTATGATCGTATCTTTTGGATCTAAAGAGACGGAAAAAATATGGAAGGGAGAACGTTCTAGGAAATTGCCTGGAGATATTCAGCACGTAGCTAGAAGAATATTAAGGATGATTAATGCAGCTATTATTCTAGAAGATTTAAGGGTGCCTCCTGGGAATAGATTGGAAGCCCTAAAAGGAGATCTGAAAGGATATTACAGCATTAGGATAAACAAGCAATGGAGGATCATTTTTCAATGGGAAGCTGGAAAATGTCAAAACGTAGAGATTGTAGATTATCATTGATAGAATAAAATGGAGAGACTAACAAATATTCATCCGGGAGAGGTGTTAAAGGAAGAATTTCTTGACCCTATGGGCATTTCTGCCTATCGACTTTCAAAGGATCTCAACATTCCTCAGACTAGAACCTCAGAAATTATCCACGGTCGAAGAAGGATAACAGCTGATACTGCCCTTCGCTTGAGTACCTATTTTGGGACCAGTGCACAATTTTGGCTAAACCTTCAGAATGATTATGATTTAGAAGAAGAAGAAAAAGAAATACGAGAGGAATTAAACGCAATTGAGAAAAAAGGAAAAGCGTCGCCTAATACCTAAGGCCTCAAGCGGCTCGTAGAGTCCAGCTCTGAAGCCCCTGTTGAACGTTGCCTATAGGGATTTAATGTTTAGGGTCTTTCTGAAAGGGGTAAAATGATAAAAAGAGATATCGGATTGTTGGTGTTTTTTATGAGGGAATTATCCGCATGGGAGTAGTTTGGGGCCTTCCTCGGGGTATAAATTTTCAATTATTGTACTCAGATGCACCGAGAGTCTATCCCGTCTTGTACAGCGGGGCACATGTTAGGCTCAGACATGTCTGAGTAAAGGTGGGGCTCTTCTGGGCAAAAATACCTGCTGGGTCTTCATGCTTTTCTTCCCACAACAAGGCTACTTTGTTAAAGGGGTAAAGTAGTATTAAGTACTTAAGCAAAATGATTGTAGTAATAGGTCAGAAAATTCATTGGTACCCAGAAGGGTTTAATATTCGAGCGTTTTTACCGCAGAGAGGACCCCTATTATCCCCTAGAAGGGTATGAGGAGGTATACAGAGATTTTTTCTTGACTCATTTTGGTATTAATTCTAAAATACTCTCTTTTTCTCTTTTAATTACTCCTTAATCCTCTGTGGTAAAATTAAAAGGTCTTAGGAAACCTCGGTTTCATTTGATTCAAGTTGAAAATACCAGATCGATTATGCACTTGTACTTAATAGGAAAGATGAAGGAAGACTTCCTCGACCAGTTGAGGATTTAGAACATTGGAATTAAGAATAAAAACACGCTACAAGAAGGTCTATATTCCATACCCTTTGGGATACGGCACATACACTAATCGTTAAAAATTAATGGCAAGAAGTTTTGAACGAATTAATCGAAAAACTAAAATCAAACATTGCCCTAAGTACTGAAGCAGAAGAGTATCTAATTTCAATCTCTACTGTAAAGGAATACTCTAAGGGGGAAATAGTCATAAGACAAGGTGATCCTATCACCAAAGTCCTCTTCGTATTAGATGGATGTCTACGATCTTTTTGCACAGATAAAACCGGGAAAGACCATACGCTACTTTTTGCTATAAAAGACTGGTGGATTAGTGATTATATCGCAATTCATAGTGAGGAACCTGCAAGTTTATCTGTTGAGTGCCTTAATGATTCCAGGTTGATAGCATTTAACTCAAGAAAACTAATGGAGAGTCTATCCTTATTTCCGGAATTCCAACCATTTCAGCGAAAACTACTTGAACGTCACATGGTTAGTCTTCATAAGCGAATCCTCAACCACCTACAGCTATCCGCATCAGAACGATATGATCTCTTCCTGAAACAATATCCCGACATAGAACAATTTACTTCCAATTACCACATCGCTTCTTATCTTGGAATTGCGAAGGAAAGCTTAAGTAGAATCCGTGCGAAAAAAGCGGAAAACTAATTTGTTAACAAAGGTCAATTTTTCCTTGAAAAGCGCATGATAGCTTTATGTCAATAAAATCACAAGGGATTTCATTGACATATGAAGGCACTACAATTAATCAACTATGGTAGTATTTCTGAGAGCCTTAAATTCTCGGAAGTAGAAAAACCATCCATCAGTAAGGAAGATGTTTTGATCGAAGTAAAGGCTGCTGCGATCAACCCTATCGATAAAAGCATCATTTTAGGAAATCTTCAACGCATGCTCCCACTTACTTTACCATGTACAGTGGCATATGATGTGAGTGGAATAATTACGGATTTAGGAACAGATACCAATGATTTCAAAGTAGGTGATTTCGTATATGCCCGGGTACCACAGGAACAAATGGGGACGCTGGCAGAGTATGTTGCTGTCAATCAGTTCGCTATTTCCAAAAAACCTGCAAATATTTCGTTTGAGGATGCAGCCGGAATTCCACTCGCTATGCTTACAGCCTTGCAATCATTTGAAGCTGCCAATTTAAAAAGGGACGATAGAGTGCTCGTGCATGCGGGATCTGGGGGGGTGGGAACTTTAGCAATCCAATATGCAAAAGCCAAAGGGGCATATGTCTATACCACCACAAGTACAGCAAATGTAGAATGGGTTAAGGCGTTGGGAGCAGACAAAGTAATTGACTACAAAAAGGAAGATTATAAAAGCATTGTAAGTAGTGTAGACATAGTGCTGGACACACTTGGGGGAGACTATTCTCTGGAAGCCTTTGAGGTGCTGAAGAAAGGAGGCATTGTTGTAAGTGTGAAGGGACCCTTAGATGAAAATACAGCCAAAAATATTGGCATGACTGGATATAAATTACCTGAAACCATAAAGCAACTGGAGAACGACAAAGATGCCCAATATAAGTTCGTTTTTATGCACCCTAATGGCCATCATTTAAATCAGGTTCGGCAATTGGTTGAGCAAACCCTTATTAAGCCTGTTACTGACACGGTGTATCCATTTGAAAAAAGTATTGAAGCCTTTACCCATCTTGCTACCGGTCGAGCGAAAGGTAAAATTATCATTTCATTTCAATTCTAAAGATCATACCTAAAACTAAAAGAACATGTTAAGGAAAATTTTAATCGGTTTCGTAGGCCTTGTAATTATCACATTCATCTTTTTATATGTTGTGACTCGACCTACTCGTGAGACTGATGGTGCTTTTAGTCCTTCTTTCTTAGCGCTAAAACTAGCCACTTCACCTGTCACTGATTTTGATAATACAATATACGATAATCCATACACAGGAAATAAAAAAGTATTGATGGTATGTACCGAAGAACGAAACATGAAGATGGCTAATGGGAAAATGTTTTCAACTGGAAATCACCCAGTAGAAATGATGCTACCTATGTTACACTTAAAAAATGCCGGATTTGATATTGACATCTTCACCCCTACTGGTAAGCCCGTCAAGATTGAAATGTGGGCAATGCCTGAAGAGGATGAGAATGTTATGTCCTTATACACAGAACATACAAATCAATTCGAAAACCCTAAAAGCCTTGCCAAATTCGTATTGGACTCCATGAATAATGGAACGGAATATTTAGCAGTATACCTTCCTGGAGGACATGGTGCAATGCTTGGTTTACCATTTAATCAGGATTTGAATGAATTAATACATTGGTCATATGCTAAAGACATGCATATGTTGGCCATTTGCCATGGTCCAGCGGCCTTGCTTGCTGCTGGTTTGAATGGCAACAAGAACTCTTATATATATAAAGGATACAATATAGCTGCCTTCCCCGATGAAGTGGATGAGCAGACTCCCATGATGGGTTACATGCCGGGCCATATGCCATGGAAGTTTGGAGAAAAATTAAACGAATTAGGAATTACTATTATCAATATGGAAGCAGATAAAACGGTTCATGCGGATAGAAAATTGATTACTGGTGCAGGACCGCTTGCTGCAAACAATTTTGGAAAGCTCTCAGCAACAGAACTTCTTAAGGTGGTAAATGAGCATTAAGTAGAAACCGTTAGGTATAATGACAAATAAGCTAATCTTCCTTTTTTTCCCATACTTTTTTTGGATCAGCATTGAATCCTTCAGTCAAAGTCTAGAGGATACCTTGCATTATCAATTGGATTTGAACTTGTCTGGAAGAAGAATTTCTGGAGAATTCAGCCAAGCAGTTATAAGGGGAGGATTCGATTTAGATCTTACTTATAAGAACTGGCATCTAGAGAATAGCATGACCTACAGATATAACAAAGCAAATACTACACTGATTGAGGATAATTGGAATGGCTTAGTTACGCTTCATTACTACCCAGGTGGAAGCAAGAAACTCTACCCCGGGCTGTTTTCATATTTTGACAATAGTCTCATTTATAGGATAAAAAGCAGACACAACTTTGGAGCTGGGTTTGGCTCTGAGTTTGACAAAGGGCTTTTGAATTTATCTTTAATGGGGATGATTGCTAATGGAAATTCTTCCTATGACGGTTCTGAGTTTGTAAATAGTAATAGGGACTTTTCCACTAGAAAAAATGGATTTATGTTATTCATATTGGAAAATCGGTACCGTATATCCAAAGAACTAATCAATTTTTCTTATCGTATCTTTTATTTCCAATCACTTAAGGAAAAAGCAGATTACATTATTAAGCTTAATCCTCAATTGAATTTCAAATTACTCCAAGGCTTTTCATTCTATATGATTTACGAATATCGTTTTGAAAATGTGCATTTAGAGAACTTATCAAGCAAGAATGATATTTTACTATTTGGATTCAACTTGAAACTGAAGAGGTAGAACACATCATTCTTGTACTATGGAAACCTGGGGATTTTTAAGGTTTCGTTATAAAGATTTCTAACAAACCCTATCATCCATAAGCTAACCGAGCTATTTGTACAGGTTAGTGCTATCTGATACTTTTATAGATATTTGAAAAGTCCAACTTACGGAGGATAGTTGGGCGTTAGCCCTCCACGGAATTGCAATAACACGTGTTGGTTTTAGAAAAGAAAACACGTATTTTGGAATCAAAAAAGAAAATGAACACAAAACTCACCTTGACAATTGAAGAGGAAGTCATAAAGATCGCTAAAGAATATGCGAAAGAAAAAGGTCAAAGTCTTTCAGATCTGGTAGAGAATTATTTTAAACTCATCACAATTAATAGAAGGCAAATTGAACCGGAACAACTTTCCC
>JBCCLN010000085.1:0-14808 GCA_039026865.1 Bacteroidota bacterium
AATCCTTTGAAAAACTCGCCTTTTGGCCCAACTCTTCGTTACTCAAAATTTCAAAAGCCTCATTTACGACCAGTAAACTACGTTTTTGAAATTCTGAAAGCCTCGATTTGAGCCAAAAATCCAGTTTTGCAAAGGATTCTATCATTAATTTTAGTGTTAATGAGACGTCGAAATTTCTTAACTAAGTCTATTCTGGCAGCGGCCGGAACCACAACTTTTGGTTCTTGCACAAAATTGGATGAAAAAAATCAAGGACCTTACATTAATTTCAACAATACCTATCGATGGAAAATGACCACAACGTGGCCTCCAAACTTTCCGGTAGTTGGGGAAGGTTGCAAGCTTTTAGCGGATTGGGTGAATAAAATGTCAGGTGGTCGAATGGAAATCACCGTTTATGGAGGTGGCGAATTAATCCCCGCGTTAGAAGGTTTTGATGCCGTAAGCAATGGAGCGGTGGAAATGAATCACGGAGCAGCTTACTATTGGGCTGGAAAAGCGCCGGCTTCTCAGTTTTTTGCCGCGGTTCCTTTCGGTATGAATGCCCAGCAGATGGGAGCTTGGATCATTTCAGGTGGAGGCGCAGAACTATGGGAAGAACTTTATGAGCCGTTTAACATGCTGCCGATTCTTTGTGGAAATACGGGGGTTCAGATGGCTGGATGGTTTAAAAA
Source organism: Bacteroidota bacterium (assembly GCA_039026865.1). GTDB lineage: Bacteria > Bacteroidota > Bacteroidia > Cytophagales > Cyclobacteriaceae > Ekhidna. The sequence goes on from JBCCLN010000085.1 coordinate 675, forward strand.
AGAAATAAAGACGGTGCAGGATCTTAAAGGATTGAAAATGCGAATTCCTGGACTTGGAGCCAAGGTTTTGGAAAAAGCAGGAGGCACTCCTGTACTTGTTTCAGGGGGTGAGATCTACACCAATCTAGAAAGAGGGGTCATTGATGCCACGGAATGGATCGGTCCCTTTCATGACTTTCTTATGGGCTTCCATGAAGTAGCAAAATACTACTACTATCCAGGCTGGCATGAACCAGGCCCGGCATTGGAAATGCTCATTAATAAGCCAAAATTTGAGGCATTGCCCTCAGACTTACAAGAGATTATTCGCACTGCATGCTATCGGACCAATCGATGGATGGGTGCTGAATTTGATGCTAAAAACGGGAAGTATCTTCGGAAAATCATTGATGAAACAGACGTGAAAGTGAGCCAGTTTCCAATAGAAGTATTGAAAACACTTGAAGGCCACACCGAAGAAGCCCTTATTGAATTATGTGAAAGGGATGCTCCAAGCAAAAAGGTTTATGAAGCTTTTAAGAAGTTTCGCACAGAAGTGGGTGTGTGGATGGATGTGAGCGAACGGATTTTTTATGAACAGATTATGTAACTAAATATTTCTGAGTGAACTTCGCCTTCTTATGCTCCGATTGTGTAAATGAAATGAACATAAATTTAAAATTCAAAACATACCAACCAAGAATCAATAAGTTTATGGCAATTGTATGTGACCATCGGAAAATAAACTTATACACATGAAATAAGCACAAAGATTCAAAAGTGAATTTATACCATCCGCGAGATGAAAACGGTCCGCCGATGCGGTTCATTATGAATTCTGTGTGTGCAATTTAAAATAAACTACATTCGCATGAAAAATCAAAAAATTGAAACGCTTGCAGTAAGAAGTCAGGCATCGAGAACTAATAATCGGGAACATTCTGTGCCTATTTATCCAACATCAAGCTATGTTTTTGAAAGTGCCGAACATGCAAGAGCACTATTTCAGGAAGAACAAGAGGGAACCATCTACTCTAGGTACTCAAATCCCAACAACGATGAGTTTATAGAAAAGCTTTGTTTAATGGAAGGTTTACCAAAAGGCATGGCCACTGCCAGTGGCATGGGAGCCGTATTCACTAGTTTGGCAGCTTATCTTTCACACGGAGATCATTTAGTAGCTTCACGTTCTATTTTTGGTTCTACCCATCAGATAATTACAAATATCCTTCCCAGGTGGGGGATTACTTACACTTACGTAGAAGGCTTAGATATTCAAGAATGGGAGCAGGCAATCCAGCCAAATACCAAAATGCTTTTTTTTGAAACCCCTTCCAATCCTGCGCTTGATCTTTTTGATATTGAGGCAATTGCTTTGCTAGGTAAGTCGAAAGGTCTGATTGTCAATATGGATAATTGCTTTGCTACTCCCTATCTTCAAACACCTGCAAAATTTGGAGTTGATTTAGTTACTCACTCTGCTACGAAATTTATTGATGGTCAGGGAAGAGTGCTAGGTGGAGCAGTTGTTACTTCCGAAGCGCTTTTCCCAGAGTTAAAATACATGTGTAGACATACTGGTCCTGCTATGTCTCCATTTCATGGATGGATTCTTTCTAAAAGTTTAGAAACACTTGCCGCGCGTATGGATCTTCATTGTTCCAATGCATTGAAGCTAGCAGAAACGATGGAATCCATTGAAGGGATCAACTACATTAAATATCCTTTTTTGGAATCACATCCTCAGCACGAACTTGCCAAAAAGCAAATGAAGAAAGGTGGAGGGATTGTTACCATCGAGTTGGACGGGGGATTAGAAAGAGGCAAAAGATTTCTAGATGGCTTAAAAATGATCACACTCTCCGCCAACTTAGGAGACACCCGCTCCATAGCAACACATCCAGCATCTACTACTCATAGTAAACTGACAGAAAAAGAACGACAAGCTGTAGGTATTACTAACGGCATGGTGAGGATATCTGTGGGATTGGAGCATGTAGATGACATTATTGAAGATGTCTCACAAGCCATTGAAAAGAGTAAGTAACTGTGGAAAGAATACGAGAAAAGTAAGAAATAAGAGCTGAATGATTACAAAAGGAATGATCCCTTGGTAGAGATGCTTGGTCTTTACTTTGGGAGGTGCTACTCCTTTTAAGTAAAAAAGGGCAAATCCGAAAGGTGGGGTAAGAAAAGAGGTTTGAAGATTTACTGCCAACAAGATACCTATCCATACCAGGTCTGCGCCGAAGCTGGCAAAAACGGGTGCAACCACAGGTACGATGATGAAAACAATTTCTATGAAGTCAATAAAAAATCCTGACACGAAAACAATGATCATCACCAAAACCAGAAAACCCGTTATTTCAAGGTTGGCGCTTTGAATCAGATGCAGCAAAAATTTATCTCCCTCCAGTCCTCTAAAAACCAATGAAAAGGCCGTTGCTCCCACCAGAATCATAAATACCATAGAAGTGAGCATAGTGGTCTCTTTCATTACCTCTTGCAGCATCTTCAGGTTAAACTTCTTGCTCAGAGCGGCTAAAATCATCGCGCCGAAAGCTCCAACACCTGCTGCCTCAGTAGGAGATGCTATCCCAGCGAAAATAGAACCCAATACAAGAAGGATTAGAAAAAATGGGAAGAGAAATGATTTAATAATCTCTTTAGAAAAGCCTTTGTCCCGAAACTGTCTAAGTTGCTCCTTTGAGATCTTAGGAACCTGGGTTGGGAAAAGTTGGCTATAGACCAAAACGTAGAGGAAATAAATTGTTACCAGGCATATTCCAGGGACAACTGCAGCAAGAAATAAATCGCCTACCGAAACATTCAGTACGCTACCCAAAAGCACAAGCACAACAGATGGTGGGATAATTTGCCCTAATGTCCCCGCAGAAGCAATGACCCCTGTACTAATTCTTGTACCGTAACCATTTTTAAGCATAGTTGGTAGGCTGATTAAGCCCATTGTTACTACTGTAGCACCGACAATTCCAGTGGATGCGGCCAGCATAGCTCCTACTAACAAAACTGCAATGGCGAGACCCCCTCTCAGTGTACCAAATAACATACTTACTGTGTGGAGTAGCTGCTCGGCGATGCCAGATTTTTCCAGCATCATTCCCATAAAAATAAATAAAGGCACAGCCATTAAAACAAAATTTTGCATGGTACCATAAAGCCTTAAAGACAAGAGATAAAAGAAATCAGAATCAAAAACAATCAGCCCGATTATAATGGAAATTCCACCAAGTGTAAATGCCACAGGATACCCGATTAGGATGAGGACGAAAATCAACCCAAAAAGAACGATAGGTATATACTCAATCATTATTGATGGTTTTTAGGCTCTTCAATAATACCGATATACTTTGCAATCCCAAGAGAAAAAATCCTATCGGAATAGAAGATTTGATGACATATCTAGCCGGTAGTCCTCCTGGCTGCGGGCTTGTTTCTCTGAGGATATAGGAATGTTTAACAAACGATAAGGACTCCCAAAATCCGATGATACAAAAAGGAATAAGGAATAATAAGGTTCCAATCAGATTTATCCATGCCTTCTTTCTTTCGGAGAAATTGTGGTAAAACACATCTACTCGCACGTGTTTATCTTCTTGCAATGTCCAAGCTGCCCCTAAAAGAAAAATAGCTGCAAATAGGTGCCATTCCAGTTCAAAAGTAGCTGCTGAGGTAATGCTAAATAAATAGCGAAAAGCAACATCGAATACAATGATCAGAACTAACACTAATGTCAGCCATGACGTTGCTTTTCCTATAGCGATATTCATTTTGTCTATCCACTGCATCCAACGAAAATAGTAAAAGAACCGAAATCATCTTTCTAACTTTACAGAATGAAAGACATTAGGAAGGAGTCATTGGAGAATCTTATCCTCTGGTTTGAAGGAAAGGGAGAGAAGAAATTTAGGGCAAGACAGGTCTGGGAATGGCTTTGGGTGAAGTCTGCTAAAAGCTTCAATGAAATGTCCAATCTCTCGAAAGGTCTTAGAGAAGTACTGGAAAAAGAGTTTGTGATCCATAACATCACCGTGGATCATTCACAGGTTTCTAATGATGGCACGATAAAATCTGCTTTCCGTCTTCATGATAATCACATAATAGAAGGAGTGTTGATTCCCGCAGACGATCGTATGACTGCTTGCGTTTCTGCCCAGGTCGGATGTTCTCTAAGCTGTAAGTTTTGCGCCACAGGATATATGAGAAGGGAAAGAAACCTGGACGCCGGTGAAGTCTATGATCAAATTGTTGCTATTCGGAATCAAGCGGAGGAGCATTATGGAAGACCACTTTCGAATATTGTGTTTATGGGGATGGGAGAACCACTATTAAACTACAAAGGAATCATGGGAGGCATCGACCGCATTACCTCAGAAAATGGACTCAATATATCGCCGAAGCGAATTACTGTTTCTACGGCCGGAATCGCCAAAATGATCGTGAAACTTGCTGATGAGAAAGTTAAGTTCAACCTGGCACTTTCCCTTCACGCAGCAGACGATAAAAAACGGAACTTTATCATGCCTATTAATGAAACCAATACGCTAAAGGCGCTGCTCAGAGCTTTACAGTATTTTTATGATAAAACAGGTAATCGAATCACTCTTGAATATATTCTTTTTTATGACTTTAATGATTCAATTGAAGATGCGGAAAAACTATTGAAATATGCCCGAAAAGTTCCGGGAGTACGAGTGAACATCATCGAGTATAACCCTATTTCCGAAGCATCATTTACCACAGCAGGCCCAGAAAAGATCGATCGGTTCGCTGATCACTTAATAAAAGGTGGAATATACACAAGCGTGCGAAGAAGCAGAGGAAAAGACATCGATGCAGCCTGTGGTCAACTGGCGAATAAGAGTAAGGTTGCTTAAATTTATGGTAATGGAGTTGGCTACGGTGGACAACACAAAAATATGGACAGTTAATGATTATCTTCAGTTGGGAGAGGAGTCTCAGTATCAGCTTGTCAATGGAGAATTAGTTATTTCACCTTCTCCGTCTCTTAAACATCAAATAATTATTGGAAAAATTTTCAGGATCCTTGATGATTTTGCTATTCTAAATCATGGTTTAGCTGTATTGTCACCTATAGACATTCATTTCGACAGTAAAAATGTTTTTCAACCAGATATGCTTTTAGTTTCTAAAGAAAGAAAAAACATTTTAAGTGAGAGGGGCTTAGAGGGTGCCCCTGATCTTGTTGTAGAAGTTCTCTCTGCATCCAACAGTCAATACGACCGTTATCAAAAAAGAGAAAAGTACCATGAATTTGGAGTTTCAGAGTATTGGATTGTTGATCCGGCTAATGAAACCTTCGAAGTGTTTGACCTAACAAAACAACCCAACAGACCCGCAATCTATCAAATAGCAAATGGGAAATTTGATTCTTTAAGATTTCCGAAGTTAAAGGTTGATCTTGGTAAGGTTTTTAATTAATCAGCTATCCTCTAAGGGCCAATGATCAGAGTGAATCACATAGTGAAGTAGTACATGCTGTGAGTCTTGACAGGCAAAAAATTGTTCTAAAGACTGTATCTTTTTACTTCTTACTTGCATTAAAAAGCTTCTGTTTTTCCTCTTTAGAAAGGCTTTCGTAGCCCTTTTCAGAGATTTTATCCAGAATTTCATCAATTTCCGATTGAGGTGTCTGACTGTTTGGTTTGTTGGTTTTTTTGGAAGAGGTTTTATGCAAAGGTCTCCTATTTCCTCCTCGGTGGGTCACCTTTATCTTTGGTTGAGGCTTGAACAAGCTTTTGAAAAACGAAATTATAGATATGACCCAACCGCCAAGATCATTACCTTTTTTTAGTTGGCTCATATACAGCCAACCCATTAGCGCTCCACCTAAATGAGCGAACTCGCCTCCTGGATTTACAGTGCTACGTGTACCGATCAAACTAAGAAAAACCGTAACTAATGCGATGTATTTAATTTTTACAGGTCCAATGAACATAAGAAACATAGTATAATTTGGAAAATAGACGGCCGCTCCAACAACGGCTGCGGTCACCCCTGCACTAGCTCCAACAATTGTTGCTAACTGTGCCGCATTTTCAAACTGTGGTATTAAGTTATAAGCTCCTATAAAAGCGATGATGCCACCGATAATCCCCATCGCAAAAACTGCAATGACCTTATCACTTCCAAGGAACTCCTGGACAATCCTTCCAAACCAGTAAAACCAAAGCATATTAAACAAAATATGAAAAAAATCAGCATGAACAAACGCATGAGTAACTAACGTCCACGGGCGGGTTATTAGAGTACCTAAATTAGATGGCATACCTAACCAAGGCCTAACCTCATCGCCAAAACCAATAATGAGTAAGATGCCGGTAAAAACAAACACGATTACGTTGATCAATATGATCTGCGCTACCGTATTGTTCGGTTTGTTCCAGGCATTTTTAAAATCATCTAAAATTCCTCCATTCATAAGATCTTAATAGAACTTTTTCGTATCATTTTTCCAGAATTTCAACAAGATAAACGCGATGATCATTCCACTTAGGTGTGCCAAATGAGCTACATTATCACCCGGGGTCCTGGTGAATTCAGCGTAAAGCTCATACATAGCATAGAAAAAAACCAAATACTTCGCTTTAATAGGAATTGGAGGGAAGAGTAGAAATAGCTCAGTGTTTGGAAAAAGAAATGCAAACGCAAATAAAATTCCGAAAACCGCTCCAGATGCACCAATCATATTTCCTCTGGTGATGTAAGAATTATAAATCGACTCAACTGCTTTTACTGTTTGTCTTTCATAAGTTGGGTTCTCGTAATAAACGTCAATTAATTCTGCCAGACTCGCAGTATTGAGGCCAATAGATTTATAATTAATCACAAACCGCTCAAACGATTCTGGGTCAGGACTAGCTATATATGCCTCCGCTTCTATTTTAAATTGATACTTTTCTATTGCATCTGCAATACCATAAAGTAGCCCTGCACCAATTCCGCACACTAGGTAAAAAATTAAAAAGCGTTTGGAACCCCAAACCGTCTCTAACATAGGGGCAAATACTAAAACTGCAATCATATTGCCAATCAAATGCCAGGTACTTCCATGAAGCCACATATAGGTGAGAAACTGGTAGGGAGCAAACTCAGAAGAGAAAACTACTCTGAGTCCAAAAAACTCTGCTAAGGGCAACTTCATGAGCGACCCTAAAAAAAAGATCGCAACATTAACGATTAGTATATTCTTGGCTACCGGAGTAAGTCTTCTAAACACTTTTTTTCTTTACTTTCTGAACCATTCATTTATTTGCTCTAAGCTAACCAAAACATAGGTGGGATTTCCATCCGGTGTATAGTTTGGTTGCTCGCAAGCGAAAAGTCTATCTATCAAGAAATCGGTCTCTTCAGGCTTCAGTTTGTTGCAACTATTGGTTGCTGTTCGTTTGGCCAATGCCCTAGCCAAACTTTCATTTTTAGGAAGATCCAACTTTTTGGCATTGAATTTATACTGCTCTAGTAAGCCTTCAAATACTTCTTTCTCATTACATGGTATTAGTTCCGAAGGTATCCCTTGAATCACAATCGTTCGTTCTCCCATTTCTTCAAACTCAAAGCCTAGCTGATTGATTTCAGTTTTTAATTCTTTCACCAAAGCCATATCTGAAAGATTTAAAGAAACCTGCTGGGGAAACATACAAGATTGTGAAGTCCCTGAACCAGAATTGAACAATTTTTGATACTGTTCAAATAGAATTCGCTCCAAGGCTGATCCCTTATCCAATACTGCCATCCCGCTTTTGACCTGGCGCAATAAATAGCGGTCATGCAAACAATAGATTGGTTTTTTCTCTTTCTGCTCAAGTGGATCTACCGCCTCATTCATCGCACTAGAAAAAACTGTTTCTATCACTCTCTCTCTCTCTGCTTCTTCTCCCAGCGCAACCTCTTCTTCTGAAGCAGAAGCATAAAGTTCATTGAGCCGTGCCAATCGTAGTTGATTATTTTCCACAGTTTTAAAATTGCTGTAATCCCTGTCTCTTTTAGTAATAAATGTCCCCTTTTCCCTCTGTAAATTAAGATGATCAAAGCTTACGTCCGCAGTAAAGTCCAGTGAGGGGGTTACATTGAAAGAGGCAAGGCTTTTACGAACAGCAGAATTGATCACACCATAGAGCATTCGATCATCGTCAAACTTTACTTCCGTTTTGGTAGGGTGTACATTGATGTCTACATGGATGGGGTCAATCTCTATGAAAAGTACATAAAAGGGAAAATAATCTTCTTTTAGCAATCCCTCATAGGATTTCACTAGCGCATGGTTTAAATATCCATTTTTAATATACCGGTTATTAATGAAAAAAAACTGTTCTCCTCTCGTTTTCTTTGAATGTTCGGGCTTGCCGATATATCCAGTGACTTTTACTGAATCAGTCTCCTCAGCGCAAGGAATAAGCTGTTGCTGATAATTTTTTCCAAAAAGTTGAATAATTCGTTTACTTAGCTTGCCAGCTTCCAGTTTGTAAATTTCCTGATCGTTTTGCACGAATGAAAAGCTAATTTTAGGATTGGCTAAAGCTATTCGTTGGAACTCATCATTAATATGACGAAGTTCTACTGGGTTTGACTTTAAGAAATTTCTTCGTGCAGGAACATTATAAAATAAATTCTTGACGCAGATGGAAGTACCAGAAGAAATGGCAACAGGTTCCTGATTTTTAACTTCGGAAGACTCTATAAACAGACAAGTACCTAGCTCATCTTTGGCTTGTCTGGTTTTCAGCTCCACCTGAGAAACAGCGGCTATAGATGCTAAAGCCTCTCCTCTAAATCCTAAGGTTCTTATTTTAAACAAATCTTCTGAAGAATTGATTTTGGATGTGGCATGCCTTTCAAAACTCATGCGAGCGTCTGTGATGCTCATCCCTTTTCCATTATCCACCACTTGTACCAAAGATTTACCTGCTTCCTTGATAATGAGCTTAATGATTGAAGCATCGGCATCCACGCTATTTTCAAGTATTTCCTTGACAACAGAAGCAGGACGCTGTACTACTTCTCCGGCCGCAATTTGGTTCGCTAGGCTATCTGGGAGTAATCGGATATTATGGCTCATTTGCGTCTCTTTCTAAATGATCTGACGCGATAAAATAGATAAACAGGAAAAATCACCCAAAGCAAATAAAATAAAAAATCTCCACCAAATTGAAGCCAGCCCACAATTAATATCCCCAGAAATGCTGCTATTCCTAGTTGCAAAAGAGATGTGTTAGGTGTTGATTTAGCCCTCCTTTTAAAGCTAATTTTTGATGGTTGATAAATCGTGGATTCTTTTCCTTCTGTTTCTTCACGGATACGTTTTGTACGCTCCTTTATTTCCTCCTTTACCGGATCATAATATCTTGGCTGAATGTGAAATTGCTGGTGTCTTGGTAATCTAAAAAGTGAAGGGAATCGCATTAAGGTATAATTATTGAATTATTGCTACATATTGAATCGAATCATTCATGTCTAAAAAACACAACTTCAACGAATTTTATTCAAATTTAAAAATGCAATTCTGAAAGTCTTCGTTTTTGGACTTATTTAGAGGATGAAGTCGGGTCTATTAACTAATAAGCTGAGCTGAATGAAAATTTTTGTATCTACCGCGTCCTTTTTTATTGTCTTGCTTTTGATAGCAAAAGAAGAGGACTACTTAAATAGTTTTTGGATTGATGGAAGCACGTTTACTAATCATACAAGAAAAGGTCAAACAATTTACTTCTCTGAGTGGAATGAAAATACTCAGTACTTTTTAAAAGATAAAAACTACTCCGTTGCTATTGAGATGGATCGTCGATTTGATCCTTTACCTTTTGATGATTTGGATTTTCCAAATATCACCTCATTAGCGGCTATTTCTTCTGACAGCTTGTTGATCAATTATCTAACCTTTTTAGAACAGTTTGGGAGGACAAAAGGAGTAGATTATTTAGTACTGCCAGATTCTTCGGGTCTTAGCTCTCTTGAGGAAAGAGTCATCCGTTTGGCGCACCAAAAATCACCTTTTTTCTTTCTTAAAAGATCAATTTTAAGTCATAATATTCCTGATTCAAAGAGAGAGTACTTAGATCGCTTATCTGATAAGACCAAAATTTGGGTTATCGCCGAAAATGAAAATACAAAAAAGATCATTAGATGGAATGCAAAGTACAGAGAAGATGATTATAAGGATTTTTTCAAAAAAATCGAATTAGCGAAAAAGAAAGCATTTACCCCAACATACGATATTCCTCTAGGATTAAAAGAAACTATTTTCGAATCGGCCACATTTGCTATTGATAATGATTTCTCATTACCTCTGAAAAGCCCTCATGTTACTTATATAGGAGACGACCTTGAACTCAAAATGTGGTTAGAAAAATATGCACAGGTATTGGATGTACGAATAAAGGGAATTCCTGTTATCGTAGATCTCAGGGATAGGTCAGATATTAAAATGAAAAATGGAGATATTATATTGACATATAAAGTAGTTCAAAACTCCTATCAGACCTCCCAAATTGTCTTGCCACTCCGAATAAAAGCTGAAGCAATGCTTTTGGCCCAAATGCTTTTTGGAGCTGAGCCAATAGTTGGGTATCATCTAGAAGGACGTATGATCCGAAATCAACAGTTTCTTGGCTACTCCAATCTTCAGTTTAGCGGAATTAAAGAGAACTTCTTGACTTTAATTGATTCGCTTACCAAGCACGCTATTCGTAATTACGCAACTCCGGGATTGCAGCTTGCAGTAGTTAAAAACGGCAATATAGTGTACCAAGCTTCTAGAGGGCACTATACTTATGATAGTGTTATAGCGGTTAATGAACATACTCTATATGACTTGGCTTCCCTGACCAAAGTAATGGCGACTCTCCCTGCAATAGCATTGCTTGTAGATCGAAATCTCATTGATTTAGATGATAGCATAAGCAGATACTTACCTGAATTCCTGAATTCCAATAAATCTCATCTTACCATTAGACAATTGCTTTCACATAATGGAGGTCTGAAACCTTATGTTCCTTTTTGGAGCATGATTTTAGGTGGCGATCGAATAAATGCTTTCTACTATAAAACCCAAGAGGACGAGGCTAGAGACATACGAACGTACGGATATCAACCGGATCCTATTATGCTGGATACCTTAAGATCCTTTCTTATTCAGTCTAATCTAATAAAAAACCCGTCTAAGTATAAATACAGTGATCTGGGATTTATGATTCTGCATTTAGTAGTGGAGCAAGTAACCGAAAAACCTTTTGATGAATTTTTGGCTGAAGAATTTTATCATCCAATGGGCTTATCTAAAACCACCTTTAATCCTTTTAAAAGCGGATTTATGCCCGAGCAAATAGCCCCTACGGAGTACGATAAACGCTTTAGAAATTATCAAGTATGGGGAGAAGTGCATGACCGCAACGCGACAATTTTTGGCGGTGTTGCAGGGCATGCAGGGTTATTCTCCAATGCGATAGACTTGGCTAAAATGATGCATATGTTTTTAAATAAAGGCTATTATGGTGGTCGAAGATATCTTTCACAAGAGGTATTGAAAAAATTTAATAAACGTTATTTCAAAGACAATCGCAGAGGTTTAGGATGGGATAAAAAAGATGGAATTTTAGATGCAGGATCAAAGTACGCGAGTGATGAAAGCTTTGGTCACACAGGATTTACAGGAACTATGGTTTGGGCTGATCCTAAAGAAGATCTCATTTTTATATTTTTATCTAATCGTATCTATCCGGATGTGAATAATAATAAGTTAAGACGATATAATGTTCGTACCCGAATGCACGATAGCATTTATGAGTCCATTAAAGAGAAAAGTCAGTGAAACTTAATTAAAGCGGAACTGGTTTAAGGATATTATTCAAATTCCGAAAATCTAATTGAACTACATGAAAGTAGGAATAGTATGCTACCCCACTTATGGTGGCAGTGGTGTTGTGGCAACAGAGTTGGGAAAAGCCTTAGCTAAAAAAGGTCACGAAATCCACTTTATTACATATTCTCAACCTACCCGGCTTGACTTTTTCAATCCTAATCTTTGTTATCACGAAGTAAGTGTAAAGTCTTACCCGTTATTTCAGTATGCTCCTTATGAGTTAGCATTAGCCTCAAAGATGGTTGATGTGGTGATTAATGAAAGGTTAGATTTGCTGCATGTACATTACGCAGTACCCCATGCGTCTGCAGCTTACATGGCTAAACAAATACTAAAAACAAAAGGCTATGAAGTTCCATTTATAACTACACTCCATGGTACTGATATTACCATTGTGGGAAAAGATGCCACCAATGAGCCGGTGGTTACTTTTTCAATTAATAAGTCCGACGGAGTCACTGCCGTTTCAGAAGACTTGAAAAATGATACACAAAAGCATTTTGAAATTACATCTCCTATCAAAGTTATTCCGAACTTCATAGACTTAGAGAGATTCAAAAAGCAACCTAAAGATCATTTTAAAAAGGCAATTTGTCCAAACGGCGAAAAGTTGATCATCCATACTTCCAATTTCAGAAAAGTGAAAAGAGTAGAAGATGTTTTGGATATTTTTTGTGAGGTTAAAAAGGTAGTTCCTTCGAAACTTCTCTTGATAGGTGATGGTCCTGAGAGAAAACGCATGGAAGATAAGGCTAGGGGAATTTGTACGGAAGATATTCGGTTCTTAGGTAAGCTTGAAGCCGTTGAAGAGGTACTTTCCGTAAGTGATCTATTTTTGATGACCTCTGAAAAGGAAAGTTTTGGTTTAGCTGCACTGGAAGCTATGGCATGTGAGGTTCCTGTAATATCAACAGACGCTGGCGGATTACCTGAATTAAACAAAGATGGTTATTCAGGCTTTGTCTGTAAGGTGGGAGATGTATCTGATATGATTGCTAAATCAATTAAGATACTGGATAATGCAAACCTACAAAGATTTAAAAAGGGCGCTTTAAAAAGAGCCAAAGAATTTGATGTTCATTCGATCTTACCACAATATGAAAGTTTGTATGAATCTGTGATTCAAAAACACAAAAAATCATTGGCTGAAAGTTTATAGCACTTGGATTTATTTAGTCTAATATTGTAAAAGTAAATTCGAAATAATAATGAAACTAAAAAATAAGCCTCATCTCAAAGGAACGAAGGAACTTTTCAAAAATGAGTTTATTGAAAAACTAACAAGAACACATATTTCCGTTCCATTAATAATGTTTTCAATGATCTCAGTAGGTTTGATCATATATGGTTTCAATCAAAATTACCTCACCGCTTTTTCCGTATCTATTTTGTTCTTATCTGGTTTATTGGTATTTACACTGGTTGAGTACATTATGCACAGGTTTTTGTTTCATCTTCCCCCAAAAACGAAGAAAGCTGAGAAATTTGCCTATACAATCCATGGTGTACATCACGATTACCCGAAGGATAAAGATAGATTGGCCATGCCTATTCCTTTAAGTCTTCTTTTGGCAACAGGATTTTTCTTTTTCTTCAAACTATTAATGGGCAACTTTGTATTTGGATTCTTACCTGGTTTTTTGATCGGATATGCCTCCTATTTGTGGGTGCATTACATGGTACACGCTTTCCAACCGCCGAAGAATTTCTGGAAAATCCTTTGGATACATCACGGTATTCATCACTACAAAGAGCCCGAAAGAGCTTTTGGAGTGTCTTCCCCTTTCTGGGACTTAATATTTAGGACAATGCCTAGAAAGTAGCTTACTTTTTTAGTTTAAAAGTTTTGCGTTCTTTAGAGAGATATGTTATAGGTATCCTTTGCAAAATTGGATTTTTAATTCAAATAGCGGCTTTTGAAATCTCAAAAATGTGATTTACTAATTGTAAATGAGACTTTTGAAACGTTGAGTAACGAAGAATTGGGTTAAAAGGCAGGTTTTCAAAAGATTCTACATTATCATTTTAGATAAAAGCCTGATTCTCCAATAAAAGTTTATTAATCAAAGTTGTAAAAAGGGTGACAAATTGCCATTAAACCTTATTGTAGAACTAGTTATTTTCAAATTATAAAACTAGTTTTCAATTTTACGATCAAAAGTCCTGATTAGACTTAACTCGCATTATTCACCACAAATAGTGTTACTATTCAGCTGCTTATATAAAATATTATTTTAAAAATGAATTTGATTATCA